>JAFZSK010000023.1 GCA_017620915.1 Clostridia bacterium
AAGGTGATCACCGTAAGCGAAACGTACGCGCAGGAGATCACCACTCCGTACTACGGCGAAGGGCTGGACGGCCTGTTGAAAGTCAAGGCGTTCAAGCTGATAGGCATTACGAACGGTATTGACTACACCCACAACAACCCGTCCAAAGACATGAGTCTCGTGCGCCGCTACGACACGCGTACGCGGGCATATAAGAAGGACAATAAAATTGCCCTCCAGAAAGAACTCGGCCTCCCGGTCAACGCCAACGTGCCCATTATCGCTATGGTTACGCGCATGGTAAAAGAGAAGGGCCTCGATCTGGTCACCTGCGTGATGGAAGAGATCCTGAAGCAGGATCTGCAGTTCGTGATCCTCGGCACCGGCGACCGCGATTATATGGATTTCTTTGAATATTACGCCTCCGCGTACCCCGGCAAGATCGCCGCCCGTACCCGCTTCGACAGTGCGCTGGCGTCCCGAATTTACGCCGGCGCGGACATGTTCCTTATGCCTTCGATGTTTGAGCCCTGCGGCCTGTCGCAGATCATCGCCATGCGCTACGGCACCGTGCCGGTAGTGCGCGAGACCGGCGGCCTCAAGGATACGATCAAACCGTACAACAAGTACACCGGCGAAGGCAACGGCTTCTCGTTCGCCAACTTCAACGCCCACGAAATGCTGGCCACGCTGCGATTCGCGCTTGCGGAATACGATGATCCCGAGGTCTGGGACAATATCGTCAAACACGCAATGGAAACACGCATCGATTGGAAGAAGCAGTCACAGAAGTACATCCAGATCTACAAAGAACTGGCGATCTGATACCGCGGCGGAGGTCATATGCAGCTTAATAAAGACGCTTTTATAAGGGATTATAAAAGCAAAATCATAACTATGTTCCGGGAAACGTTTGAAGAGGCGTCCCCGGAAGAACGCTATCTCGCGCTGGGCGCGCTTATCCGCGACTACATGGCGCCGGACTGGCTCATGACTGAACATTGGGACCAGGCTGAAAAGCGCAAGCATATATACTATTTTTCCATGGAGTTCCTTATCGGCCGGCTGCTGGATTCGGCGCTGATCAATCTGGGAATACGGGACGCGGTCGTTGACGGCCTCGCCGAACTGGGCACGGAGTTCAAAGAACTCGAGCCGCTGGAGCCGGATGCGGGTCTGGGCAACGGCGGTCTGGGCCGGCTGGCGGCGTGTTTTATTGACTCCATGGCGTCGCTGGATATTGCAGGCACGGGCATCGGCATACGCTACCGGTACGGATTGTTCCGCCAGCTCATTCAGAACGGCTATCAGGTCGAGACGCCGGACAACTGGCTGAAAGTTCCCAACGTCTGGGAGCTCTGCAAAGCGGAGGACGCACGCATCGTCAAATTCGGCGGCACGGTCAATATGCACTGGGGCCTCGACGGCCGGCTCTATGTGGAGCTGCGGGATTATGAGCCGGTGCTGGCGGTGCCGTACGACATTCCTGTACCCGGTTACGCCTCTAGCCGCGTCAACACGCTTCGCCTCTGGAGCGCCGAGACCGAAAACGCGGGCTTTGATTTCAAAGAATTCAGCCGGGGCGACTACGACCGCGCCGTGGAAAATATCACCACCGCTCACTCGATCTCCAATGTGCTGTACCCGGACGACTCCACGCCCCGGGGCAAACTGCTGCGCCTCAAGCAGGAGTATTTCTTTACCAGCGCCGGACTGCAGGACATATTAGGCAGATATCTGAAAAACGGCGGCGACGTGCGGGAGTTCGCGCAGTACAACGCGATCCAGATCAATGATACGCATCCCGCGCTGGCGATCCCGGAACTGATGCGGCTGCTCATTGACGAGCAGGGCCTGGGCTGGGATGAGGCGTGGGCCATCACGACGCAGGTATTCGGATATACCAACCACACGATCCTGGCGGAAGCGCTGGAAAAGTGGCCGCTGGAGATGTTCAAAAAACTGCTGCCGCGCATCTACATGATCGTAGAAGAGATCAACCGGCGCTTTGTTGCCGAGCTTTCGACGTGGTGCGAAGGCGGATTCGGCCGCGTAGCGTCAATGTCCATAATCGCGGAAGGCACGGTCAAAATGGCGCACCTGGCCATCGTGGGCAGTCACAGCGTAAACGGCGTTGCCCGCCTCCATACCGAGATCCTGAAGAACAAGGAACTGCACGATTTCCACGAATTTTACCCGGGCAAGTTCAATAACAAGACCAACGGCATTACGCATCGCAGGTGGCTGATGCAGGCGAATCCCGAATTGACCGCGCTCATTGACCGCACGATCGGGGATAGCTGGCGCACCGAGCCGAACCGGCTGGCGGAGCTGGAGGCGCATATTGACCGCGGGTTTGCGGAGGAAGCGGCCGCCGTAAAGCGCCGCAATAAAGTGCGCCTCGCGGAATATATCCGCAAGACCGTGGAGATCGATGTGGATCCGGATTCGGTATTTGATATCCAGGTCAAACGGCTGCATATGTACAAACGCCAGCTGCTTAACATTTTTGGCGTGATGGATATGTACGACCGGCTGCGAAACGATCCCGGCGCGGACATCTGCCCCCGCACGGTGATCTTCTCGGCGAAAGCGTTCCCGGGCTACGGCCTGGCGAAAAACACCATTAAACTGATCTGTACGGTGGCGGACCGGATCAATTCGGATCCGCTTGTATCTAACAAACTGAAAGTGGTTTTCATGCCCAACTACGACGTGAGCCTTGCGCAGCGGCTGATACCCGCGGGCGACATCAGCGAACAGATCTCTACCGCGTCTAAAGAGGCGTCGGGCACGGGCAACATGAAATTCATGATGAACGGCGCGGTGACATTGGCTACGCTGGACGGCGCCAACGTGGAGATCCGCGAAGCCGTAGGCGATGACAATATCATCCTGTTCGGCATGACGTCGGAAGAAGTGATCGAACTGGAGCGGCGCGGCGGTTACGACGTGCAGGCACAGCTGGCTTCCGATCCGCGGCTGCGCAATATAATTTCCGAACTGCGCGGCGGTTATTTCGGGTTTGCGGCGAAGGACGAATTTACGCCGGTGCTGGATCATTTGCTGAAAGACGGCGACCCGTATTTCGTGCTGAAAGATTTTGCGTCGTATGTGAACGCGCGGGACAGAATTGATTCTCTGTATCGCTCCGGCGCGCCGTTCCACCGGATGTGCGCTAAGAATATTGCCCGCTCCGGAAGATTCTCCAGCGACAATACCATTGCCGCCTACGCCGACGAGATCTGGCACGTACAGCACCGATGATATACTTTCACGACCCTTTGATACCGGGAGACAGACTTCCGGCCGGCGCGGTGACCACGGGGGATTCCGTTCGTCTTCGGCTGCGTATCGCGCAGCGGGACGGAGCGGCGATGCCGGAAGCGGAACTGCGCGTTGTCCGGCGGTTTCGCACCGAAACTGAAGAGTATACGCTCGCGCCGGCGGAGGTTTGTGCTGACTGCCTGTATTTCGAACTGGACGACAATACTCTGGCGGCGTCGGGCGTGTATTTTTATGAGTTTTCGGTAAATGACGGAGACGATATTCGTGTTATTCCCGGCGACCGGATCACTGTTACTGAAAAAGGCCTCGGCGTGCCGGACTGGTTTGCCGACACGGTTATATATCAGATCTTTCCGGACCGGTTCGCGTTGGGCGAGGACGCCGGTGCGCGGTTCAAGCCGGGATCGTTTATATATGCGTCGATGTCCGACCGGCCGGTATATATTAAGGACAGCAGCGGCGAGATCATCCGCTGGGAGTTTTTCGGCGGCAATCTCGAAGGCATCCGTAAAGAGCTGGACTATATCCGCAGCCTCGGCGCCGGGACGATCTATTTAAATCCTATTTTTGAATCCGCGTCTAACCACCGGTACGATACGGGGGATTACGAGCATGTGGACGGCGTGCTGGGCGGCGACGCGGCGTTTGACCGGCTGATCGGCAGCCTAGAAGAGCATGGCATGCGGCTGATCCTGGACGGCGTGTTCAGTCACACGGGCCGGCACAGCAGATACTTTCAAGCGGCACTTCGGGGCGAGGCGCCGTACCGCGACTGGTACAGTTTCCGTCCGGACGGTACATACGAATGCTGGTGGGACGTACTGGACCTGCCCTGTGTCAACGAACTTGAACCAGCATATTTGGATTACACTGTGCGGGACAACCACAGCATCGTGCGTTCCTGGCTGCGGCGCGGCGCCTCGGGCTGGCGGCTGGATGTAGCGGACGAATTGCCGGACGTTTATTTGGAAGAATTGCGCCAGGCAGCTGCTGAAACGAAACCCGATGCCGTCGTTTTCGGCGAAGTCTGGGAGGACGGCACGGATAAAGTCAGCTATGACGTGCACCGCTCGTATTTCACTGCGCCGGAGCTGCATTCCCAGACCAATTATCTGTTCCGCGCGCGGCTGGAAGCGTTTTTCGCCGGCAATATGTCCGCTCCCGAACTGGCGCGGGCGTTCGCACTGGACGCCATTCATTATCCTGCAGCCAATTACTACGCGCTGGTCAATATGACCGGCTCCCACGACGTCAAACGCCTTTATACCGTTCTGCTGGAGACGGCGGGCGGCAACGCGTCCGCGGCGCAGGGGCTGATGTGCGCGTATTCGCTGATACAGTTCTGCTTCCCCGGCGTGCCGCTGATCTACTACGGCGATGAGATCCTGATGGAAGGCGGCACCGACCCGGACAACCGCCGTTTCTTCGACCGCGCCGCTTTGAACGATCCGGCGGATCCCGCCCCGGCGGCAATGCACGACTGGTTCGCGTCTCTGGCAACGCTCCGGGCGTCCGATCCGGTATTGCGCACGGGCAATATCGAGCTCCGCAGCGTC
>JAFZSK010000024.1 GCA_017620915.1 Clostridia bacterium
ATGAGCGCGTCCCAGTACGCCTTGTCCGTCTGCCGGCCGTTGACGAATGTCGCTACGCTCCCGTCCGCCCGCGCATCGATAAATCCCGGATCCATCAGCGTCCTTACCACGTGACCCCCGATCTCCTCCGGCAGATCATACATTTTGAGTTTTAACGTGCGGCCCGTCGGTTCGTCGAAATACGCCACGAACAGCGGGTTGTTGTCCTGATAATCCCTGATCTCCGTCGATGAAAAAAGCAGCTCGCTGCTCAGTTCGCTTTTCCAATAGTCCGGCGAAAGCATGTCGCGGGTCGTGCCCGGGATCAATTCAATCCAGTTGCGGCCAAGTTCTTCCTCCCGCGCCGCGTCCTGCACTTTCTGCGCGGTCAACAAATCCGCCCGCCGATTCTCGTCCCGCTCTCTCTGGACAAACGACCCGAGCAGGAAGGCAACGGCCAGCAGCGCGGCGGCAATACCGGCGCCGCAGATACTAAGCAGGATCTTTTTCTTCGTTGTCAGCTTTTTCATTGTCATCATCCCTCATTGCCGCTCCGCAGCACAGGAAAAACAGGTACGGCACCGCGATCGCAGTCGATATCAGGAACGGTCCCTGTTCCGTGATGCCCGTCAACAGCGCCCCCGCTGCAGCCGCCATCAGATAAATAACTGCGTTGTCCCCGCCGGTATCTAAAAACTTCGACACGGCGCGTATGCCCCAGATGCACAACAGCACGATCCAGATCAGCAGTCCGATCAGGCCGAGCCGCCGGAAGATCTCAAGAAACATCGTGTGCGCAAACGGTATGGCGATATCGTGGCGTCCTTCGTACGCGCCGTTTACCGCTTCCGGGCTCCGCACCGAAATACCGAACAGCGTGCGCCGTGGATTCTTGAAGATCAATTCCACGCTTCTCTTCCAGACCAGGGTCCGGTCTGTCAGCGTTTCCACATCGCTGACATTTCGTTCGTAGATCAGGGCAACATTGTCCAGCATCTGCTGATCCCGCGCTATTTTTGCCGCCGCCGTAACGCCGGTCCGGTAGATCAGCGTGGGCAGCATCAAAACAAATATCACAGCCAACGCCGTCGCTCCCGCCGCTGCCGCCGCCGGAATATTATTTTTGAGCGTCTTTGCGCCTTTTTTTGCAAGCAGTTTTCTGATCAGTGCGAACACAAACGCCCCGACGGTGAACGCCAGCGCAAAATTCGTGGTGCGGCAGTTGTTCAGCCCCATCAGGAACCATAGAATGACGATCGCGCTGCCGTAAAATATCCGGCGCTTCCGGCCTCCTTTGACGCAGCTGTACAGCGAGAGCATGATGGCGGTCATGCAGTGGAACGACATGGTATTGGCGTTGATCATGCCGCACAGCCGGCCCACGCGAAAACAGCCCAGCAAACGCTCGTTCGAAGGAAACGGTTCGCGAAGGGTCATTGTCGCCCGCACGAGTATGAACACGCCCAGTGCGCATACGGTCAAAACGTACGCAAACGCAAACGTCCGCACCAGTCTCTCCGGCTTCGGCATTACGCGGACGGCAACAAACAAAAAAACGCACATGAACCAGATATAATAAAACCTGAGCGTAAACAGCAAAACGGAAAACCCGTAATACATCCATGTGACCAGGAACGCATATACAAACAGCGAGAGAAATATCCACATGTCCGCTTTTTTATATAGTTGCCCGATGAACGCGTAATAAATAATAAACAGCGCAGCCACCGCACCGAGCAGCATGTACAGGTACCGGTCCGTGCTCTTACCCAGTCTGTCGTCGATCAGAAACGACTCCAGAGCCGAATACAACCCGACTGCTCCGGCGAACAATATGCTGATCAGTTGAATGATGGATCTTTTCATAGAGTTCTTGTAACGCTTTTTGCGGCGTCAATGCTCCCGTAGGTATCGCGACCCTTCCCTGTGACCGAAGCCGCCTTTAAAAGCATTCTGCGCGTGTTTTTTGCGGTTGTAGTGCGCGCGGCCCATTAAATCGCTCCACTGATTTGGAATTATTCGGCTTATTGCGTCAAAATTCTATCGTATATTCCAGTACTGCTTCGCTCTCGTCGTTTGCGCGTTTTTCAAAAGACAACCCGGCTTTCACTTTGATCGACTTCAAAGAAGCATTTATATTGGCCGCTTCGGTCATCGACATTCCGGACGAAGAACTTGCCTTTAAACAATATGTACGTTTCTTCAGTTTGTTTTTGTTATCTAATACCATCTGTATCAGAGTCTGGATATCGTTTTCTTTTTTAAAATACAAAACCTCCGGAACGGTCGGACCATCCGTGCACAGACCCGGTTCAAAATCAGCACTTGCCCAGATCTCAACTTTATTACGGGCTTCATTTTGCTGATTCCGTTTGAGTTTAGCGCCGATTTTCAAGATGTCTGCATTTGCGTCGACATTGGCAACAGCGACCTGCCTGTTCTCAGACGCCAGTCTGATCTCTACGTGCCTTGCCCCCAGCGATTGCGCGATCAGCGTCAGTTCGTTGACCCGGACCTGCTTCATATAGTTGAAATATTCGTCGATCTCAATAAAGTTGCCGTATTTGCACGGATCCGCAATGAAAAACGACTCGCTCAAATGCGGAAAAAACGAGAAACCCAGGTTCTCCACATACTTCGTATAAATTGTCGGTATCATCCGGTTGGGCGTTTTCTCATAAAACCCGATCGAATCTCTGCATAACTCATTGTCAAGCCGCGGATCATAATTTACCACCCTGATAAGTTTCTCGTGCCGGAAAGTATCCGCCGTCAGGTCTTCCTCGAATAGCGGCGACAATCTGTCAAACTCATCCAGTTTCTTCCTTTCGGCAGCTGCATCTCTGCGCTCGGCATTGTTGGCAACGATTTCGTTCTTTTTTCGGACAATGCCTTCTTTAACGCCGCCGGCAAATCCTGCCGCTTTATTCGCCAGCTTCTGTGCGACCGCCTTAGCCGGAGCAAACTTGTTGTTCTTTTCGCGGGTGTTGACATCGTTGTTATTATCGCTCATTTTGATTTCCTTTCAAGACACCTGTTCAGTGACATCCGGCTCGTCGGTCAACAATTTGATCGCCGCCGCATACTTGCGGACCCTCTCCAGGTCTTTTTCGCCAACGACGTCCAGCCGCGTCAGGTCGCTGTTGTGCCGGAGGTCGGCGAGTTTGACTTTGCGGGCAATGGCGTTGCCCTTAAGCCGGGCGACGTAATCCAGATACGGTTCCGCGTCATCGTGCGTCAGCAGCGTCAACGCCTCGATCACTTTCTCCGAAAAGCCCATTGCCCGAATGTCGTCGAACGTGTACTTCGTGTCCTCGACCACGTCGTGCAGAAGGGCGACAACGATCTCGTCCTCCGTCTCCATCTGCTCCGCCAGATGGAGCGGGTGGTAAAAATACGGCAGCCCGGCTTTATCCGGCTGCTCCTTGTGTGCGTCAAACGCAAATTTCAACGCCTTTTTGGTCATTTCTGTGTACAGCATGGACTGACCCCCTGTTACTTACCATTTCCCCCTCATCAGCCGGTTCGAATACTCCGAGATCCGCGCGGAGAGTTTTGCCTTCTCATCTTTGCGGACTTCCTTTCGCCAAAACATGACCGGCGACGCCAGAAAGACCCCCAGATCAAGCAGAAACAGCGTCCATTTCAAGTTGGCTGCACCCTTGACGCCGGGCAATATCAAAAACAGAAAAACAAAAAAGAAACCTACTGAGCCCGCGACCATTATATATCCGGCCTTCTCCAGGTTTTCTATTTTCTCCCCGAGTTTTTTCTCCTCGCGCTCCATATCGGCCAGCTTTTTCTTTTTGGCCTTGAGCGCGTTGACGACCGAACCGCAGTAGTCATGCCACTTTCCGGCCGCGGCGGGGTCAAGCTTCTTCAGATTCTTGTAATATTTGATGATATCCTCTACGTCGTTGACGCAGAAGTCCACCACAGTTTTGTTATGACTCTTGGCGCTGAGCAGGCCGGACCAGGCGCGCGGGTCGTACGCATACGAGCGCGAAAGCGTCTCATATGAGTCAAGCGCGTCCTCGAATTCCTCCAGCATCAGCTGCGCTTCGGCGTTTTTGAAGAGTTTTTCGGTCTTGTCCGGCTGGACCATATTGACGACGCCCGCGTTCAGCGTCTTAACGTTCATGAAGTAGTGGTTGATCGCTTTTTCAACGATGTACGGCGTCGAACAATACGGGCAGATGGCCGCGTCTTTTGAAGGATCGACCTCCAGCGGCGCGGCGCAATTCGTACATATAGCTTTCACCAGCGGCATACGACCAATTCCTCCTATTCCGGCAACGCGGCGTTCGTTGTCACCTGACGCGCTCCAGGCGGATGGTATTGTTCTCGCCCGAGCTGCCGATTACGCTGCCGCCCACGAGGATCACGTTGTCCCCTTTCGAAAGGCCGAGCACTTTGACCGTCTTTTTCATAGACTCGTAGAACATCACTTCCGACGAGCGGAACTCTTCGCTGAGCACCGGAATAACGCCCCAGGAGAGCGCCTGCTTGCGCCATTGCCGCTCGTCCGTGGTCAGGCCAACTATAGGCGCCACGGGCCTGAAGCGGGAGACCATTCGGACCGTTGCCCCCGAGAGCGAGCAGACGGCGATCGCCTTCGCGTCCGTGGCCAGCGCCATGCTGCACGCCGAATGGGATATGGCGTCAATATTCTTTTCGATCTTGAACCGGGCGTCTCTGAATTTCCCGCGGTAGTCAATATGCTTCTCCGTCTCTTCGCAGATCTCCGCCATCACTTTGACGGTCTGCACGGGATACTTGCCGGACGCGGATTCGCCCGACAGCATGACGGCCGAAGTCCCGTCGTACACGGCGTTCGCTACGTCGGAGATCTCGGCGCGCGTGGGCCGGGGATTCCGGATCATGGACTCCAGCATTTCTGTGGCGGTTATCACCCGCCGGCCGAGCATGCGGCAGATCGTAATGAGTTCTTTCTGCCGGGCCGGGACCTGTTTATACGGGATCTCCACGCCCAGGTCGCCGCGAGCCACCATCACGCCGCCGCACTGTTCCGCGATCGCGTAGATGTTGTGCACGCCGGACTGATTCTCGATCTTGGCGATGATGCCGATGCCGTCACCGCCGTGGTCAACGAGGAATTTGCGCATATCCTCCACATTCTCGGCGGTGGATACGAAGGAGGCGGCAACGAAATCCACCTCGTTCTCTATGCCGAACAACAGATCCGCTTTGTCCTGCTCGGACAGGAACACCTGATGCAGCACTTTGCCCGGGAACGACATGCTTTTGCGGTTGGAAATGGTGCCTCCGGCCAGGACCGTGGTATGGATGTCCGGCCCTTCTATGCGGTCAACTCGAAACTGCACGATGCCGTCGTTGACCAGTATTATATTTCCGGGCTCGAGTTCTTCATTAAGGGTCCGGAAGGACACCGAAACCCGCTCCTGATCGCCTTCTACGTCGTCAACGGTGAACACAAACTTGTCCCCGTCGCTCAGCTCTATGGAGCCGTCTTTGAACGTGCCGATCCGGTACTCCGGGCCTTTGGTGTCAAGCATTATTGCCACCGGAATGCCCAGCTTTTCCCGGACTTTCTTGACCCGGTCCATGACCGTTTTATGCCATTCATGGGTGCC
>JAFZSK010000025.1 GCA_017620915.1 Clostridia bacterium
GCCGGTGGTCTCGGCCGCGTACGCGGTGGGCAATATGGCTGCCGCCAGCGAAATCACTATCGCCAGCGAGGTCAATAACGATATGATCTTCTTCATGGTCACAATCCTCCTGCAAACCAAAAATTACGCCGATATTTTAACAAAATCAGCATTCCTGTGTCAATATTTAGAGACGAAATTGAGCAGGGGGACAGATCTGTTTTTTTAAACACCGGGTCTGTCCCCATGTTCAAAAAAGTTTAAACACCGGGTCTGTCCCCGTGTTCAAAAAAGGCTTGACATCGGAGCGCGCAGGAAGTAATTTATAGATATCAGAAAGGCGGTTGTCCTATGAAAAACAGATCTATAGTATTAAAAGCGCTGTCGCTGCTGGTGGTGCTCCCGGCGATGCTGCTGGGCGGCTGCGCGGTGACAAATAACAGCGGAGAAAAGACCGGGGAGCCGCAGGCTACAGCGATGCCGGAAGCAACGTTGCCCCCGGCGGAAGAACCGGTACTGACCGACGATGACAACTACGTCAACACTGCGCCGCTCACGAACCGGGCGAGCCGGGCCGTTGACGACCTGGGCCGCACGCTCACCACCGAAAGCGAAACGACGCCGAAGCGCGAGGGCAAGTACGTCGGGCTGTTCTACTTCCTGTGGCTGGGGGAGCACGGCGTTGACCTTTATGATAACACCGAGATCGCCAAAGTCGAAGGCGCGCTGGACTCGGAAGCGGGCTGGATGAAGGCGGGCGGCGGACCCGTGAACGCGTTCCATTTCTGGGGCAAGCCGCTGTTCGGCTACTACCGCTCCTCGGACAAATGGGTGATGCGGAAGCACGTGCAGATGCTCACGGACGCGGGCGTGGATTTTCTGGCGTTCGACGTTTCGAACGGGTTTGCGTACGCGAACAACGCGCTGGCGCTCATGAAGATCTTGAAAGAATACCAGGATCAGGGCTGGGACGTTCCCAAAGTGTGCTTCCTCACCAACACTAACTCGGGCACCACGATGCAGACCATTTACAAATCTATCTATTTGAAGCACCCGGAGTACGAGAGCGTCTGGTTCAAGTGGGACGGCAAGCCACTGATCGTCGGGATCCCGGACGAGGCGACCGACGAAATGCGCGAGTTCTTCCGGATCAAGTCTGCCCAGTGGCCGATGGGCGAGAAAGTTGACGACGGCTTCCCGTGGATGGAATTTGACCGGCTGCTCACTGACGATGCGGTGTACGGCATTGACGGTCGCAAGGAGATCGTGAACGTGTCCCTGGCGCAGCACAACGAGACCTACAAGCTCAGCGCCGTGTCCTGGTACGGTTCCAACGACCGCTCGCGCAGCTGGCACGACGGGGCCAACGATCCCGCGCCTGACGCGTACAAATACGGCTACAACTTCGCGGAGCAGTTCGAGTGGGCCATGTCCATCGACCCCGAGATCATCTTCATCACGGGCTGGAACGAGTGGGTTGCGCAGCGGCAGCCGGCGTCGTATCAAGGGCCGGTGCACAACGACGGCCCGATCGTGTTCCTGGACAACGCCTCGCTGAACGGCAGCCGCGATGTCGAACCGATGGAGGGCGGGTACGCGGACAATTACTACCTGCAGATGATCTCGCTCATCCGGCAGTACAAGGGACTCACGGTGGACAATGCGCGCAACAACCGCACGATCGATATTGCCCGCGGCTTCGCTCAGTGGAACGATATTAAAGCGTACTATCGCGATTACGCGGGGGATACCGTGGACCGCAAGTCCGCCGGCTGGGGCAAGGAACGCTATAACGACGCATCCGGCCGCAACGATTTCGTCGAGTTCAAGGTCTGCGAGGACGCGGACAACGTCTACTTCTTCGCCATGACCGACGGCCCTATCACGGCGCCGGAGGGCAATAACTGGATGAACCTGTTCATCGGCACTTTTGAACAGGGGGACAGACCCGATGTTCAAAATGACGGGTGGAACGGATACGGGTTTATCGTAAATTACAAGGCACCGAACAAGGACGGGGTGCTGTACATCGGCACGCTGTCAAACGGCGCTGACGGAGGGTACAGCGTCGAGGCATTGGGAGAGGTTCCGTACCGGATGGTGGACAACAAACTCATGCTCTCGATCCCCAAATCGCTGCTGGGTCTGAGCGGCGCGGCATCGTTCTTTTTCAAATGGGCGGACAACTGCGCCACCGGCGATGCCGGCGCGTTCTACACTACCGGCGACGCGGCGCCGATCGGGAGAGCGGGGTACTACTACGGAGCGTAATGGCAAATGGCAAAGGGCAAAGGGAAAATGGCAAAGGGAAAATGATACGCCTACTTTAGCAGGCCGGTGATGAAGATCTCCAGGCCGATAGCGATCAGGATCAGGCCGCCGAAGATTGACGCTTTGGCGGCCAGCTTCATGCCCAGCAGGCGGCCAAGCGCGAGGCCGGCGAGGCAGATGCAGAGAGTGACGGCGCCGATTATGACCGCCTCGATCAGTGCGGACAGGAACGGGAGCTCCGCAATGGTGAAGCCCACGGAGAGGGCGTCGATGGATGTTGCCAACCCCATCAGCAGGAGCGTGCGGAGGGTGAGGGGGCGGTTTTTGTTGACGTTGTCAACGGTGTCGGCGGTGCCAGCGTTGTCGACGATGTCAACGGTGTCGCTGCCGCGGTCGCCTTCGCGGATGCCTTCGAGGAGCATTTTGCCGCCGATGAAGAGCAGCAGCACGAGCGCGATCCACGGGATGAATTTCTGGAACGCGGTGAATTCGTCAGCGATCGTGTGTACGCACAGCCAGCCGATCAGCGGCATTGCGGTTTGAAACAGCGCGAAAGTGCCGGCGATCGCGAGTTTACGGGCGGGGGTCATTGTCCGCTCGTTCATGCCGGCGGCCAGCGACACCGTAAACGCGTCCATCGCGAGGCCAACGCCGAAAAGCACGCTATTCAGAAAAAACATGAAGGTCAGGCCCATGGAGCGCTCCGCCGGTGCGTCAATAATAGTATTGTCGCACATTATCGGACAAACTGGACAAAGTGTCAATAGAAAATGGTAAATGGCAAAGGGAAAATGGCAAAGGGCAAAATAAGAGCGTGACTTTTTTCTGGAAATAAGGTACTATTATTATAGCGAAGCGGCAGGCGGCGGTTTGACGGCCTGCGTATGCACCGGATCGCACCGGACCGGCGGAGGGATGGCAATGAAATACTATGGAAAAGAAAAATGCAGAATATTGAAGCAGATACGCGCGGAGATCGCGAAGAACAACGAGATCGAATACGTAATTGAAGAATGCCCGTATCAGGGAGACTGCAGGGGGACGTGTCCGAAGTGTGAAGCGGAGGTCCTGGAACTCGAGCATAAGCTGGAAGCGCGACGCAAGGCGGGAAAGAAAGTAGCGGTGGCGGGTGTTGCCGCCGGGATGAGCCTGAGCGTGTTGTCCGGGTGTGTGATCGACAAAAATAAGCCTGCGAACAAGCCGCAGAATGCTTCGTCCATCACCGCCGAGCCACTGATGGGTGACGTGGCAATGCCCGAAACGACGGAACCGGAAGATACGGACGAGCCTGAATTGATGGGTGCACCCGCATGGGACGGCGAAGAACCGGAGAATGTTGAGCCCGCGACGCCGGAGCCGGATCTCATAATGGGCGATATTGAACCGGATTTCCCGTGAGCATGAACGTTGACAACGGCATTTCGCCGGTAAGCGCACGTTCTTTTCCGCTCTGGCAGCTTTCGCGGCTGCGTATGGCGACCGACGGTCACGGCGTTACGGCGCTGGTGGCTTCGTTTGGCTGCCCGCTAAATTGTAAATACTGTATAAACCCGCAAAGTCACGGCGCGGACGGCAAATTCCGTCTTGTGACGCCGGAAGAACTTCTCAAATTAGTAGAAATTGATAATCTCTACTATCTAGCCACCGGCGGCGGCATCATGTTCGGCGGCGGCGAGCCGCTGCTGCACGCGGATTTTATTGCGGAATTTCGCAAGATCGCGCCGCCCGAGTGGCATTTTTACGCCGAAACGTCGCTGTGCGTGCCGGAAGGGAACGTATTGACCGCGGCGGGGGCAATAGATCACTTTTATGTTGACGTCAAGGACACGGACGCGGGGGTATTTGAACGCTACACCGGCGTCAATGCTTCCTCGACCGTTATTGACAACCTTTCCGCGCTGCTCGCGCTGAACGGCCCGGAGCGCATAACCGTGCGGCTGCCGCTGATCCCCGAGTTCAACACGCCCGCGTCTGTCGTGCGGTCAAGAGCACGGCTCGAGGACCTGGGCGTCGTCAATTTCGACCTTTTCACCTACAAAATCTGACCCTCTGTTTTTGAACACTGGTCTGCGGCCTGCGTTTTCAGAAAAGCAAGACAAATTCGCTCAAACGGGTGTTTTTGTCTGTCATTCTCGCTCATTTCAGGGGCAAATCAATGGTCATAATAAGACAAGGTTGTTCAAATGAGCTGCTTTGTCTTTTTTTTACCCGCCTCAGCCTTCAAAATATAAGACAATATGTCTCAAACTGGCGTAATTGTCTTACATTCGGGTTTCCACGCAGTTCTCAGATGCAGCCGGCCGCGGATCCAGGCAATAACGGTGGTTAGACTGCGCTTAACGTGTTCATGCGTAAGCCCTGCGGGGGATGGAAAATTCGGGTTGCTTTTTAAAAAAAGGAGGAGTATAATGCACCGTGTGTTGCCTTGTTTTATACTTAAGGCAGGCGGCGCTGTGCGTTCGGCGCACGGGAAAAAGGAAACGGATTGGCTGGAAGCAAACCTATGAGATTCTATGCGGCCGACAAGGCTGAGCAGAAAAAAATAGTTGACAAACTCTGGATGGACGTGGCGGAAGGCCGTGTCAGCAGAAAGACCGCGAGGAAAGTGTACGTGCGCAGAAAGGCGTTGTCCGGGCGCAGAGTGAAGAGCGGTCTTGCGGACATATTCGGGAAGTCATTCTATGAATCGCTGGGAGCAGTTGCCGCCGTGGCGCTGTGTCTGGTCGCCGCCCTCGGATTTTGCCAGATGAAACGCTCCAACGATGCGCTCCGCGCGAAAAACAGCACACTGGCCGCCGAAAAGCAGGCACTTAATCAGGATATCGACCAACTCAATTCAAATATAGGGCTGCTGAATGCCGCGATCGAACGCTATGAACAGCTCACCGAAGAGCAGAAAGCGGAGATCAAAGAAAAAGAAGCCGACATTCTGGCTGGCATGCAGCTGATCGAAGAACTTGAACTCAAACACCAGAACGATCTGTCCGCCGTCACTGAGGCCGAAGAAGCGCGCCTGCAGGAACTGGTGGATATGATAAACGACCTCGATATTTTCAGCGACCTGACTTCCCGGTCGGGGAATCTGTACGAAGCTACGCGGGAAATTGACGCCGCTACCACCACGCTCCGCCGTGTGCTGGGGGATACGGAAGAGGCGGACGCGGTCATTGACCACCTGAACGATGAATCGAAAAAGATCAAAAATTACAGAAACCACTACCCGGATTACTTCCCGGTGGACGGTACCTCGGTAAGTTCGTCGTACGGCTGGCGTCGCGATCCGTTTACGGGTGAGAGCAAGTTCCACAAGGGAATGGATATCGTATGCAGCATGAACACGCCGGTGTGGGCCGCTGCGTCCGGCACGGTGATCGAAGCCGGTGAAAACGGCAGTTACGGCCTCAACGTAGTGATCGATCACGGCAACGGCATCGTGACCAGATACGCGCACCTTAACAAGATCATAGTAAAAGTCGGCGATACAGTTAAAAAGTCCGACAAGATCGCATACTCGGGCATGACCGGGCGGGCGACCGGGCCGCACCTTCACTTCGAAGTGATCGTGAACGGCGAAACGCAGAATCCGAAATACTACGTCGGTACGAGCGCATGACACTGCCCGTAACCGGTTCAAAGCGGTGGGCACTTGAAAACATACAGTCAAAATCAGAAAAATATAAAGATGTCGATAAATATCGCCCGCGAAGTTGAGCGGCATGGAGGCTGCGCATATTTCGTGGGCGGTTTTGTCCGCGATATGCTGATGGGGCGTACGCGCGGGAAAGTGAAGGATATTGACATCGAAGTACACGGGCTCAGACCGGAGGAACTCGAAGCGATCCTCAAAACGCTGGGCGAAGTCGCGACGATGGGCGCCAGTTTCGGTGTGTTCAGCCTGCGGCATTATCAGATCGACATCGCGATGCCCCGCACGGAGCATGCTACCGGGAGAGGGCACAAGGATTTTACGGTGTACGTCGATCCGTTCATCGGGGCAAAAAACGCGGCGCGGCGGCGGGATTTCACGGTCAACGCGCTGATGCAGAACGTGCTCACGGGCCGGGTGCTGGATTATTTCGGGGGACAACAGGACCTTGAACGCGGCATCCTTCGCCACGTCAATGACGACAGTTTCGTTGAAGATCCGTTGCGGGCGTTCCGCGGCGCGCAGTTCGCAGCCCGGTTCGGATTCGAGGTGGCGCCGGAGACGATCGAGATCTGCAGAAAAATGGACGTTTCGGCGCTGTCGACGGAGCGTGTTTTCGGCGAGACGGAAAAGGCGCTGATGCAGTCGGCAAACCCCGGTATCTACTTTGAGGTGCTGGCAGAAATGCGGCAGCTGGATCACTGGTTTCCGGAGGTCCGGGCCTTCGCGTACAACGACAGTGTACTTCCGGCGGAACGGCCGGAACAGCTGTCGAAACTGTTGACAACGGCGGCCGGATACCGCAGATCCGTTTCGGAACCGCTGGGATTTATGTGCGGGGCGTTGACGCTGGCGCTGGGGGGCAATACGAGCTGGCTCCGAAGGCTCACCAACAACCGCAGGCTGCTGTGGTACAGTGAAAATATTGCCGCCGTTGCAGCCGGTACGGTCAAATACGCGGCGGACGCGGTGCATTCGGCGAAAGACGCGGCGCAGCCGGCAGCGGAGACCGTCAAATTGCACGAAGCGGAGCGCATGGAACTGCTGGACCGCGGGATCCCGGCCGCGGACGTGCTGAAAATGGCCCGCGTCGTACTGAAAAACGACAGATTTTTGTTGCCCGGGCTGCTTAAACGGGGCGACAAGCAGGCGATAGAACGGGAAAACCGCGAGCTGGCGGAGTTGTTCGCAGCTCGAGACACGCTGCCGGCAGTGACCGGTGCAGATCTTTTGGGAGGCGGCCTGGCCGCCGGTCCGGATTTTTCCCGCGGCCTGAAATACGGGCGCAGCCTGCAGCTGGCCGGCGTGGAAAAGGGAGAGGCGCTCACGCGTGTGCTGAAGTTGTTAAGAGAGGGTGAATAGACCATGGTAGATATATCTTTACTTGGTACGGCGGGTGCCGTGCCGCTGCCGGACCGGGCACTCACGGCGTGCGTTATCACCGTGAACGGACGGTCAATACTGATCGACTGCGGCGAAGGCACGCAGACCGCGGCGCGCCGGGCGGACGTCAATCTGATGCGGACGGATGTAATTGCCCTCACGCACTATCACGGCGACCATATTTTCGGCATTCCCGGGTTGCTGCAGAGCTTCGACCTGGGCGAACGCACCGCGCCGCTGTATATTGTCGGACCGGTGCGGCCCGGATTGTCCATTGAGCAGGAACTGGGGCCGGTTCTGGCGTTGACCGGACGGCTCAGCTACGAACTGCGTCTGATCGCGATGCCCGAAGACGGGCTGAAACTGCACAAACTGGCGCGGGAATGGCCTGAACCGGCGCGGCTGGAGGCGTTTCGCACGGAGCACCGGGTCAACAGCCTCGGCTACACGTTTTCCCTCGGCCGCGCAGGCAAATTCAACGCGGCGGCGGCATCGAAACTCGGCGTGCCCAAGATCCTGTGGCGCGTGCTGCAGGGCGGGGCATCGGTCAATATCGACGGCAATGAGGTATTGCCCTCCGATGTCATGGGCCCGCCACGGCGCGGCCTCAAAGTGGTGTTTTCGGGAGATACGATGTACTGCGACAGCCTGGTCAACGCCGCCCGCGGCGCGGATCTGCTGATCTGCGAGGCAACGTACGGAAGCAGCGATCAGGCGTCGATTGCCGCCGACTACGGCCACATGACGTTCGCGCAGGCGGGCCTTACGGCGGCGCAGGCGGGAGCAAAACGGCTCTGGCTCACGCATTTTTCGCAGCGCATCACGGATCCGGCGGAGTTCCTGCCGAACGCGGCAGAGGTGTTTCCGGCCGCGGAATGCGGGTTCGACGGGAAGCGGGCAAATCTGGAGTTTGAAGGCTGATTGCCCGAATGGCAAATGGCAAATGGCAAATGACAAATGGCAAATGGCAAATGACAAATGGCAAATGGCAAATGACAAATGGCAAATTATCGTGCGATTACCAGGTGTCAGCCGCAATGGTCAAATAATGCAGTTTGTGGCTGACGATTTGTCGCGCCGCATCAGCCGCAAAAGTCAAATTCTTAAAATGTGGCTGACATCCGTCTTCGCCGCATCAGCCACAAAAGTCAGATACTCAAAATGTGGCTGACGATTTGTCGCGCCGCATCAGCCGCAAAAGTCAAATCCTCAAAATGTGGCTGACGATTTGTCGTGACGCGTCAGCCACAAAAGTCAAATTCTCAAAATGTGGCTGACATCCGTCTTCGCCGCATCAGCCGCAAAAGTCAAATTCTCAAAATGTGGCTGACATCCGTCTTCGCCGCATCAGCCACAAAAGCCAAATTCTCAAAATGTGGCTGACACCAGGCTCCTGGAGACTGATGTGTTGAGTATTGTTTTGATATGAAATCAGGATTGTCAAAAAAGTAAAAAAAAGTGCTTGACATCCTGTGTAAATGGGTGCATAATATGAGTGAAAGTTGTTTCACTTTGCAGACCATTCATTTTACGGGAGGATAAAGCAATGTTCGGCGAAAGACTCAAACAGTTACGTCAGGAAAACAATTACACCCAGGAGCAGCTGGCGGAGATGGTGGATATCTCCAAGCGCACACTGATCAATTATGAGCAGGGAAGATGCTATCCGAAGCAGACCGAGATCCTTTCGAAGCTGGCTTCCATCTTCAATGTTACTGTGGATTATCTGATCTCCGAAGAGGACAGGTACGTGCAGGAAGCATCCGAGCGCGGCGGCGGCAGCGCGGCGAAGGAAGTCGCGGCGTTTCTCACCAGCGCACGGACAATGTTTGCCGGCGGCCGGCTCAGCGAAGAGGACAAAGACAAAGTGATGCGCAAGCTCAACGAACTGTACTGGGATTCGCGGGCGAAGAACCGGGAAAAGTACGGCAAGGGAGAAAAGTGATAAGCGATAAGTGATAAACCGATCCTTATCACGTTGTCAGACGCACGGAAGGAAGTGCTTTGCGCCGGAGAGGTGTGCATTTGCCGGCCGTGTATTTGTTTCGGCTTTATATTGATAATATGGCGTTACATATGATAAAATACCGGTGACAATTCGCCGGAGGTGATCGTTTTGGCGGTTGACTATATTGAGCAGGCCGCATTTGCGTTGACGAAAAAATTTTATACCTCAGATCCGTTCGAGTTGTGCAACTGCCTGGGCGTGACGGTACAGACAGACGACATCGGCACCCTCAAAGGAATGTATGTTTACATCAAGCGCAACCGGTACATCGTGCTGAGCGACCGGCTGAGCCCGGAAATGCGGCGGCTGGTACTGGCCCATGAACTGGGGCATGATCAGCTGCACCGGGAGTCGGCAAAGTACAGTTTTATACAGGATTCGGAAGTGGTCGATCTTAACGACCGTACCGAATACGAGGCCAACGTTTTCGCGGTCACGCTGCTTATTGACGATGAAGAATTTCTGGATCTGGCGCGCAGCGGAGAGAGCGTTGAACGTATTGCCCAGAAGCTTAAGACCGACCCGAACCTGGTGGTGCTGAAGAGCCGGCTCATGAGGAACCGGGGATTCCGGATCACAGCGTTCGAACACAGGGCGGACTTTCTAAAGGACTGATGTGTCATGATCTCGTTTGAAAGCGATTATATAACCGGAGCACATCCGGATATACTGAACAAGCTGGCGGAGACGAATCTCGAGAGTCTGCCCGGATACGGCGCGGACAAATATTGCGAGAGCGCGAAACTGAAGATCGCCGCCGCCTGCTGCCGCAACGTAGATGTGGAGCTGCTTACGGGCGGGACGCAGACAAATGCTATCGTCATTGCCGCGCTGCTGAAAGACTACGAGGGCGTCATTGCCGCGCAGAC
>JAFZSK010000026.1 GCA_017620915.1 Clostridia bacterium
GATTTCGGCCTCCCAAATCGGGCGAAGCGGAGGCCGAAATTCCTTATTTTGCCGATTTCGGCCTCCCAAATCGGACGAAGCGGAGGCCGAAATTTCTTATTTTGTCGATTTCGGCCTCCCGCTTGCGCACAACATCAAATGGTTGTATTATATTAATGACAAATGGCAAACGGCAAAGTGATAATTGCAAACGGGAGTGAATACACACATGGCAGATGATAATAATATAGTGAGCAAAATCATTGACGGACAGCAGCCGGACGGCCGGTATTGCCGGTGGTTTACGCTGGGGGCAACGGAAGTTGACCTCAACAACCGCCTCAGGCTGCAGGCGCTGCTGGGCATGTTCCAGGAGACCGCCGGCGACCAGTGCGAGCAGTACGGGTCGGGGTGGTCAACGTTGTGGACGGATCACGGGCTGTGTTACGTAGTTGTCCGCATGGAAGTGCGCATGGAGAAATATCCGGGCACGGGCGCGCGGGTCAGAATCGATACCTGGCCGGATCCCAAGCTGCGGCTGATCTTTTCGCGTTACGGCGAAATATACGGCGAAGACGGGGAGCGGCTGGGGGCGATCGTGTCCCAGTGGGCGCTGCTGGACGTCAATGCCCGCACTTTTGTCCGCCCCGATCCCGCGATCATCGTGCTGCCGGATACGTCAACATTGACCGCGCCCTTCGAGCTGAGACCCGGACACCGGGGCGGGGACGATTGCCCCTGTCCGTTTTCCCTGGAACGCGCGCCGGTGTACAGCGACTTCGACTACAACGGCCACATGAACAACGCGCGGTACGCCGAATGGACCGCCGATACGCTGTGGCAGGTGCTCACGCCCGA
Organism: Clostridia bacterium; assembly: GCA_017620915.1. GTDB lineage: Bacteria > Bacillota > Clostridia > UBA1212 > UBA1255 > UBA1255. The sequence goes on from JAFZSK010000026.1 coordinate 838, forward strand.
AGCGCGCGCACAGAAGCCGGCAATACGCCGCCTGCTGATACAGTTCCGGACGGAGATACCTGCGGAGGCTGTTGGCCGCGGAATCGCGCTGGAGGGGGGCGTATGGCCCGAAGAAGGCCGCTTCACACTCGCCGGCAGCAACGGAAAAACTGTATTTTTTGATTCTGAAGCAGAATTCGAGAAGGCATACAACGTCACTACGTACCGGGAAGTGCACCTGAAGCCGGGCGAAGCGCTTAAAATACCGGTGTTCTGGCACCGCAAAGAGCCGCTGCCCGAAGGCACTTACGAATTATCGGTGGAATTTGAATCGTCCGATTCGGTCCGATTTGAGCTGCTCAGCAAAGACGAGGCGCCCGGGTGCGAGTTGTGTTTTGTTGCTACCGCTCTGAAGTCCGGTCAGGCCACCGTCCGCCTGTACGGCTCGTATGATCCGGACAAGCTGAGTAAAGAAGTCGCCGAATCGCTCTACTTTGAGGGCAAAAGCGCGGGCAACCTGCTGATCGACGCGGTGGTGACAATATACGTTGACTAATGGAAAAGGGCAAAAGGAAAATGATGAAGGGCAAATGGCAGATTGTTGCGGCAGTGATCGTCCTGCTGGTGCTTGCGGGCATCGCGGCGGGATTGATCACGGCCGGATATAAAAGCAGGCGGAAAGTTGACCCCGGCAGCAGTGTGATCGACCACATTCCCGACACGACCGCACCGGCGGCAACGGATGCGATCGTGACGTCGATATTGCCCACGACTGCGCCGACGGACGCACCCGCGACCGAAACGCCGAAGTTCACGGACACGCCGGAGACCACCGTGACACCGGAGCCCACGGCAACGATTGTCCCCACCGCAACGCCGGAACCTACCGCAACCCCGGAACCCACCGCGACGCCGGAACCTACCGCGACACCCACGGCGCCGCCCGTCGTAACTCCGCTGTACGAACAGCCGAAACGCTCACATCTATATGAATTCAGAACGTACGATCAGCTGGCCGCGGTATTGACCGAGGAATCTTTCGCGTTTTACAAACTGATGCGAAACGGCGCGAGCGAAGAATACGGCCCGCAGTACGCGCGCTTTGTGCAGTTGTTTACCGACGGAATCGTCAGCCCGGTGGCGCCGGTGCTGGACGGCGAACGTATGCCGGTTTCCAGAGCAGGTATCAGGTCTAACGGCCTGTTTAATCTGCCCTGGATAGAATATTACTTGAAAGCAAGCGGGGAGCTGGTCAGCGTCACGTATCTTGATCTGATCGAGGGACATGACCTGACCGGGTGCAGCATCGGGGAGGTCATCGCGCTGGTCGATCCGTCGTTCCCGGTTCCCAAAGGCGTTTTTGAAGCGAAGAATGAAGTGTATACCTCGGCCCGCAACAAACAGTTCATCATGCGCGACGGGCCCGTGGATACCATCGTTTTCACCAGAGAATATGCGGGCGGCAGCATATACAATTACTGCATATTCCTGCTGGATGGCTGTATCGTCTGCGTTGACCGAAAACCGACGGAAGAGTTTTATAAAACGTTTGCATTAGATGCGTTCGAGGCGGATATGTCAGTCTTTCCCGTGCCGCCCGCCGCTGTACCGCGCAGCACCGATCCTTCAAAGATCTCCCGCGAAGAGGCGATCATGCTCATACGCGACGGCGTCAATATAATCTACAGTATGCAGGGTTATTGCCGGTGGTACGAAGGCAGACCGGATCAAAACTATCAATTGGACCGGACCTCGAGAAGCTTTGGCTACAAAACGTATAATGAAGCCGGCATTTCGTTTTTAAACCGGCCTTTGATGGAGGGGTATGATCCGGACAGCGTCAGAGAGCTGATAAATAAAACATTCGTGAGCGATATTGCCGCCGTGTTCAACAGCAACGAGACGTTTTTCGACAAATTTTCCGTTGACGATAACGGAGTGTGGTATTTCAGCTATCCTGCCGGCGCGCAGTACAGTTATTATTACAATTTCGACTTCACCGAGGAGGAACTGAACGGGCTGGTACTGGACGAGGAAACGGGGACCGGCTGGCTGCGCACCCATAACAGAGGCATGTATGACGTATATTACAGGAACGAGGAGGTCACCATTGCGGTGTCGTTCGTATGGGACAACGGCTGGAAACTGGCGGAGCTGAACACCGCCGACGCGGCGCTGCGCGAGTATGCGTCCGGATTCGAGGCAACGGAGTTCAGCGCTGACAACGCCCGGCGCGTCATTACCACCGTGCTGTGCGATCTTTATATGTGGACGCACGTTGACACCGAAGGGCTCATTGAAGTAGCACTGTTTGATGCAAAGCTTTCCAACGCTCCTAAACAGGTGTACCGCGGCGCCCGGCAATACACCCGCGTTACGGGCACGCTGTCTGCTCCCTGGATCTGGAGCGGATATGCCCGCCGGTTTATGACAGATGCGCTGGCGGACAGGCTGTTCAGCAGCGGCGACTATCTGCTTTTCACCGATGATGCGGTTTATTCCTGGGCAGGATACGCCAGCGACCGCAGCGCTTTTGGCGACTATGGCATAGAGCGTGCGCAACTGGAGGTGCTGAGTGCGAACGATACGCGGGCAACGGTGCGGCTCGCCGGCTGGAGATACTCTGACAATGTGATGGATCTGGACTTCGAGTTCGAACTGGTGAATGGCGTATGGAAGATCAGCGGCGGTAATTTCATTGACACCCTCGACGCGATATTCGCCAGTCCGGAGACCAGACCGTACCCCGCTGACGCGGATCCTTCGCTGATCCCCCCGGCGCCCGGAAATGCCTCGCGTCGATCCAACTACTTTTTGTTCCGGCACGGCTTTGACAATGCATACAACCTCACCACTTACCAGGATGTACACCTGAAGCCGGGCGAGGCGCTCAAGATACCTGTTCTATGGTTCCGCAATGAGCCGCTGCCTGAAGGCACTTACGAATTATCCGTGGAATTCGAATCGTCCGATTCGGTTCGATTCGAGCTGCTCAGCAAAGACGAGGCGCCCGAGTGCGAAGTGTGTTTTGTGGCCATCGCCCTGAAGTCCGGCCGGGCAACTGTCCGCCTGTACGGCTCGTTCGATCCGGACAAACTGGACAGCGAAGCACTAAAAGGTATATCTAACTATCCCAATGCTCCGAACATGCTGATCGACGTGGTACTGACGGTATACGTGGACTAATGCTGCGAACCGAGCGATGGCGCCGCATTTCTGGGGAACGAAATGCTTTGCCATTCACTCGGCTTCGCAGAGCGGAGAAAATGAAAGGGCAAATTGAAAATGGCAAATTGAAAATGGCAAATTACTTCCTTGCCATTTACCCCTTGCCCTTTGCCCTTTGCCCCTTGCCATTCGCGTTGCCCATTGTTCCGTTTTGTGCTATAATTGTCCCAACCGAATAACCACAAGCAAAGGGGAATAAAGCACATGAAGATCAAATATCTCGGCACCGCCGCGGCAGAAGGCTGGCCGGCGCTGTTCTGCACCTGCGAAGCGTGCAAGCTCGCCAGGGAGAAAGGCGGACGGAATATACGGACCCGGTCGCAGAGTATCATTGACGACAGGCTGCTTATTGACTTTTCCGCCGATACGTACTGGCATTTCATCAAAAACGAGCTGCCGATGGACCGCATCCGCGCCTGCCTGATCACCCACGCCCACGAAGATCACCTGTATCCCGAGGACTTCTGCAACCGGCGGCAGTACTTCGCGTATCTGGACGGCGAGTCTGCGGAGTACCTGACCGTGTACGGCACGGAAAAACCCGTCCAGATGGTCCGCAGAGCCACGGAAGGATGTGCGGCAGACCGGATACATACACAGGTGCTGGAACGCTTTAAAACGGTAAATGTGGAGGGGTACGAGGTGACGGCCATTGACGCCGACCACGATCCGCATGCAGATTCGGTGATATATATCATTGCCCGCGGCGGCAAGACCATATTGTACGCCCACGATACGGGCATTTTCCCCGACAGCGACTGGGAGTACATGATCGCGCGCGGGCTCCGGTTCGACTACGTGTCGCTGGACTGCACCGGCGGACTGTACGCGCAGTACGAACACGGGCACATGGGCACCGACGCGTGCGAGAAGATGCGGCTGAAACTGCTGGCCGCGGGACTGGCCGACGAGCGCACGGTGTTCTGCCTGAACCACTTCTCCCATAACGGCAGGGCGATATACGACGAAATTGCCCCCAAGATGGCGGAAAAAGGGTTCCTGGTATCCTACGACGGCATGGAGGTCGAGATATGAAAGCCACACTGCGCGAGCTGGAATTTGCCGCGAAATACTTTAACGAAGTCCAGCATACGACTATGAATCCGGAGGGGCCGGGCGTTGTCCGCATCCATCTGGTGCCGCCGAAGACCGAACCGGCGCTGTCCCAGATCTATCCGTCCGTGGCGATCATCAACGGCCAGGACGTGATCCCGGTCAACGTCTCCTGGAGCATCCTGCTCACCGCCCTCATCATCGAGACCAACAAATACAGCGGCCGCCCCATCAGTCAGGCGGACGCGGACAATATCATTGACAGCGCCTGCCGCACGGTCAAGGAAGTTTACCCCCTGATCTCCAAACGGCGGCTGCGAACCGACATTTTCCGCATTATGGACACCTTCCGGAATATCGCGTACGGCAAGCCCGTGGACGAAAAGATCGAATACATCAGTCTGGGCGATTACGCGCCGCTGATGCGGGCGCCCCACCGTATGGACCTGATGGTGAGCGCCATGACCCGGGACGGCAGATGGCACTGCAACCAGAAGTGCGTGCACTGCTACGCCGCGGGGCAGCCGGGCGCAAGCGAACCGGAACTCAGTACCGACGAGTGGAAGCGGATAATCGACAGATGCCGCGCCATCGGCGTACCGCAGGTGACTTTTACCGGCGGGGAGCCCACGATGCGTAAGGACCTGTTTGAACTGATCGAATACGCCAAATGGTTCATCACGCGGCTGAATACAAATGGTGTGAAACTGACGCCGGAGTATTGCGCCGATCTCAAACGCGCCTCGCTGGACAGCCTGCAGATCACGTTCTATTCGTGCGACGAGCAGGTGCACAATAAGCTGGTGGGCGCGGAGGGGTTCCGGGCTACGGCGGCGGGCATTGACAACGCGCTGGCCGCGGGCATCAACCTGAGCGTCAACACGCCGCTCTGCACGCTGAACAAGAATTACGTTGACACCCTGAAATACCTGCACGAAAAAGGCGTGATATATGTCACCTGTTCGGGCCTGATCACCACGGGCAACGCCGCCGCTCCCGAATCCGGCAGGCTGCAGCTCACCGGCGCGGAGATCCGGGAAGTGCTCAGCGCGGCCGCAAAGTATTGCGCTGAAAATGGCATGGAGCTCAGCTTCACGTCACCCGGCTGGGTGGACGAGGCGTTCTGCCGCGAGCTGGGACTCAACGTGCCGACCTGCGGCGCGTGCCTCAGCAACATGGCCATCACGCCCGGGGGCAACGTCGTACCCTGCCAGAGCTGGCTCTCCGAACCGCCTCTTGGCAATTTCCTCAGCATCCCGTGGGAAGGCATCTGGAACAGTACGGCCTGCGCCGCGCGGCGCAAATACTCGGCAGCGATGAGCGGTCAATGCCCGCTGCGCGTCCGCGGAGGGAGGAACGGCTGATATGAAAACACGCAAAGTATTGACTGCTTTTTCAATTGCCGCGGCGGTGCTGCTGGCGATATTGACGCTGCTCGGCCCGGTACGCGCAAGCGCCGGAGACCTGGACCGGATCAGATATTACGAGATCACCGTCGACGTCAACGAAGACGCCACCCTGAACATGGTGTATAAGATCGACTGGGAAGTGCTGGATTCCACCACCGAAGGGCCGCTGGAATGGGTCAAGATCGGTATCCCCAACAACCGGAACGTCTCGATGGAGGCGCTCTCGGACAACATCAGTTCTATCAAATATCTGAAAGATGACGGCTCGTACGCGCGGATCGATCTGGACCGCAGCTACCGTAAGGGCGAGGTCGTCAGTTTCTCCTTCAGACTCGTGCAGGACTACATGTACGCGGTGGATCTGCGCACGGAAGGGGAGACCGTGTACCAGTTCACTCCGGGCTGGTTCAACGACGCCGTAGTGGATGAGCTGGTGATCCGCTGGAGCAACGACAAAGACCCCGTATGTTCTCCGGCGCACACCACCGAAAGCGGGTACAATATCTGGACGAAGAGCCTGCGCAAAGGCGAGCGGTTCCAGGTGGAAGCGGCGTATCCCAACGACGCGTACGGCTTTGATATCAGCAAAGAGATCGTCGTCGGGGACGATACTAAAAGCGTGGGCGATATCGTCGCGGCGATCGTCGGCGGTATCTTCTGCTGTGGGTTACCGCTGCTGGTGCTGATCGGGGTGATCCTGTCCGCGATCGCCAAGTACAAAGGCGGCGCCGGTTTTACCACCGCGACCAAAAAGACCGTGAAGCGTACCAAAGTCGAATATTATCCGATCTGCGAAGGCTGCGGCGCGCCGCGTCCGGAAGGGCAGGAGACGTGCGAGTATTGCGGCCGGAGCTTCATCAAGAGCGAGGAAGTGCTGGAGGAGAAGGACATTCCCGCCGAGGAGTCCGACCTCAAGAACAAAACGGAGAGCGGTCTGTTCCGCTTCGCGTCTTCACCCAACACCTTCATGCGGGTCAACGTCATCAGCGTGCCCGTAGCGCGCCGCTCCGCGAGCTTCCTTTCGAGTCTGTTCAGTTCCTCTTCGAGTTCTTCTTCTGGATCAAGCCGCTCTCACAGCTCCTGTGCGCACAGTTCCTGCGCCTGCGCGTGCGCCTGTGCCTGCGCCGGCGGCGGCCGTGCGGGCTGCACCGTCAAGGACTTCTACAACACGGACTTCAAAATGCGCCAGCTGGAGAAGGCCTGCAAGAAATGATCATAATCTAAAGGATATAAAAAAGGGCTGCGTCAAGCAGCCCTTTTTGTTTACGTTATTTATCGACCGGTCATTCGCCATCCGGGGCGTCGGCGGCATCCACCGCTTCGTCCGCGGCAGCCTCAACAGCCCTCGCGGCATCGTCCGCTTCGGTGTACGCGGCATCGTAAACGTTGTTGACAACGCTCTCCGCCTGCTCAAACGCATTGTACGCGTCGTTGACAGCGTTCTCAGCCTGGCCGGCGGCGTTGTTGACCGCCTGGGCCGCGGCTTGTGCAGCGGCGGAGATCTCGCTTGCCTTGATCTGCCGGAACGTGTTGGAGATCAGCGCAAAAGAACCGATCACCGCGAACAGCATGCTGAGGCCGAGATTAATAAGCGCAGACCGCAAAAAAGCAGGATCTTTAAATCCTATTGAAGTAAGAAAGAAGCAGTCGATAAACGAGAACTTTTCGTTAGTATCTCCGGCATTGTACGCTTCTCTCAACTGTTTGTATACTTCTAAACTGACCGATAAATACCAGGCCAGGAGCAGGACCAGGAAAGCGATCACCACCGCGATGATGACGCCCCGTTTCGACAGCTTTTTGCCGAAAGTCTGATAGCCTTTGATCGCCAGGAACACGGCGATGAAGCCGCTGATACCGGCGATGAAGCCTACCTGCGCGAAAAGAATGAATATCACTCCGCCGCCCAGAGCGAACAGAAACGCTCCGAGTATACCGGCGGCAACGTTTTCCCGCACGTCCGGATGCGCCGCGGTGTCAATATTAAATAACCCTTTTGCCATTGGCCATGCCTCCCGATATTAACTGACCATCGCCCTTTGCCATTTGCAAATTGCAATTTGTCTTTTATTTGTCAGCCAGTTCCAAAGTAACCTCGTCGCTTTCTTCAGCCGCGACTTCCTGCTTCGCCGGGGCTTCCTTAGCCGCAACGGGCTCCTTTTTCGCACCTTTTGAAAGGATAACATTAGCGAGAATACCAAGAATAAGTGCAACAGCGATCGATGTGATCGTGATGCTTCCGAACACAAGTCTCATTCCGCCGACGCCCAGGATAAGAATGATTGAGGCGGGGAACAGATTGCGGTTATTGTCGAGGTTGACTTTCTGAAGCATCTTAAGTCCCGAAACTGCAATGAAACCGTAAAGCGTTATGCAAACACCGCCCATTACACACGTAGGGATCGTGGCCAGGAAAGTAGTGAAAGGTGCCAGGAAGGAAGCAAGAATTGCAATTATCGCGGTAACTAGTGTGGTGATGACAGACGCATTGCCGGAAATTGCCACGCAGCCGACAGACTCGCCGTAAGTAGTGTTGGGGCAGCCGCCGAAGAAAGCACCGGTGATAGATCCGATACCGTCGCCAAGAAGAGTTCTGTGGAGGCCGGGATCGTCGAGCAGTTCGGACTCAATGATAGAGGAAAGATTTTTGTGATCGGCAATGTGTTCGGCGAACACAACGAAAGCGACCGGTACGTATGCAACGGCTATTGCCGCAATATATTTGCCCATATTGCCCACGTCGCCATAGACATAATTGCCGCTGAAGGCCTTAAGGAATGTGAACTCGGGAATCCACTTCATATCTTTGAACGCGTCAAAATTCAGCAGTTTGAACGCGTCAATATTTGCCGAATTACCGATCAATGTGAAGATCAGCGCGACAATGTATCCGGCGCAGATACCAATTATGAAAGGAATCATTTTGGCCATCTTTTTTCCATATACAGAGCACAGGATTATTACCGTGAGGGTGATGATCGCGCAAATGAGGTTGATGCCGGTCGACAAGCTCATTATGTATCCGTTGTTGGAATCGACAACTGCTTCACCTGCGTTATGATAGCCCAGAGAGTTAAGCACTGCATTGGAAGACAGTGACAATCCAATGATGGCGACCGTGGGGCCGATGATGACTGCCGGCATGATCTTATTAACCCATCCCGAACCGCAGAATTTCACTACGATTGCAATGATAACGTAAACAAGTCCTGCCATTGCAGCGCCGATTATCAACCCGAGAAATCCGAGACTCGCTGAAACACCACCGGCGAATGCCGCGAACATGGACGGCAGGAACGCAAAGGACGAGCCCAGGAACACGGGGCTTCTGAATTTGGTGAACAGCAGGTAGACGATGGTACCTACGCCGGCGCCGAACAGGGCGGCGGACTGGCTCATGCCGTTGCCGACGATGGCGGGCACGGCGATGGTTGCCGCCAGGATGGCGAGCAACTGCTGGAGCGCGAAGACCAGCACCTGACCGAAAGGCGGACGGTCTTTGACATTGTAGATGAGTTTCATGGTTACCCTCCCGATATAGTTTTTGCTGCGCGGCGGGTCGGGCCGCGTTATGGCACAGAAAAAAGAGCCCTGCGAAGGGCTCTTATTCTGTAACGATCAGATTTTGAATTTTGGAGATGAAGGCTTCGTCGTCAAAATCCTCGGGTGCCGAAAGTGTGATCGGCTTGCTGAGGTCAAGACTGAAGATCCCCATGATCGATTTGGCGTCAACGACGTACCGTCCGCTGGAAAGATCCAGCTCCGCGCTGCACCCGGCGGCCGCGGCGGCGAACACTTTGATGTCGTCGATCGTCTTGAGCATGATCTTGTATTTTTTCATATTTCTATACCTCCGTCAGCGTACGCGCTGACAACGGAATTATAACCGCACAGGGGAAATATGTCAATCATAAATTTCAAATTGCCCTTTGCCACCTGCCCCTTGACATTTGCCATTTAGTCAAAGAGGACTCTTCTCCTGTCTTTCCCCGCGGCATCGAGGGTAAGATCGCGCATGTTGGTCAGCGGGGCGAGGTCGGGGGCGTTGTCCGCAGCGGCGGGTTCGCTGCGGCTCAAGAGCAGGTCGCCGCGCAGGTACTTGAATTTGCGGCCGTCGGCGGTGCGCTCGCGAGAGTCGGGCAGTTCGAACGTGCTTTCGAGGGTCAGTTCTTCGCCGGGCGCCAGGTCGAGTTCGTGGCGGTCAATGCCCGCAGGCGTGTACACGAAGAGCGCGCCGCGGAGCCGCGCGGCGGCGGTCAGTCTTATATAGTAGGAACCGCGCTCCGGCAGGCCCGAGCGGACAACGGCGGAAAAGCGGGGAGAGGTGACGTTGACGTCGGTGGCGAAGGGGAGCCAGAGTTCGACGGCGCCGGCGTGGTCAACGCGCTCCAGCACGGAATGCATTGCCCGCGCCCGGAGCCCTTCGGAACCGCGCATCGTGCAGCACCAGTACGCCTCGGAGATGCCGTCGCCGGAAGGCCGCAGGATGTCGCCCGCGGGACCCACGCAGCTGTCGGTGCCGTAGCCTCCGTTGGGCCGCTGGGCGTAGCCGAGGGCGTTGTACCAGATCCGGTTGGCCAGGGTGAGATATTTCGGGTCTTCGGTCAGGCGGAACAGCGAAAGCGCCGCCATCATCGAATCCACGACGGCGCACGGCTCGGTCCAGGTGTCCGGGCGGCCGAACCAGTTGAAGTTGGCGTAGTTTTCCGTCATGCCGCGGTCCAGGTACAGCCGGAAGATGCGCTGACCGGCGGCGAGATAACGGGCGGAGGCGGCGTTGTCCACGTCCTCCAGCGCTTCAGCCAGCCGCAAAATGCCGCGGGTTGCGCTCAGCGTGGCGTGGGTCTGCATATGGGCGCCCACGAAGTCAATGGCGGTGAAAGTCTCGATCATCTCGTCCAGCAGCGCGAGGACTTCGGGCAGGCGGAACAGTTCGTACACCTGGGACAACGCGTCCAGACACATATACGCGCAGCCGATATCGGTGGACAGACGCCAGCGGCCGCTTTCCACGCTTATGGTGCCGCCGTAGCTGCCGATCTCCGCGCGGAGGTCGGGGTCGACGGGGTAGGTGCGGTATTGACCGGCGAGCGGCAGATAGAGGTTTTTGGTGATGCGGAGAATAATGTCGCGGATGGCGTTGTCCCCGGTGCGCAGCCAGTATTCGCACAGGCCGCGGACCAGCCAGTTGTGCCCCGAGAGCCGCTGCTCGTCGAACCGCCCGTCGCTCACCGGGCCCAGAAAACCTTCGGCGTTCAGGTGTTCCGGCAGGCTCTCCATGATCGGATCCAGGTACGCGGGCTTCGTGCCGAGCGCGTTCCACAGGCTCACCAGCGCCAGGATCGTGCGGCCTTCCCAGTCGCCCGGCCAGCCTGCCTGGTCCATGCGGTAAATGGTCTCCGGCCGGTAGCACTCGGCGGACAACCGCCCCAGATTCAACGCCAGCCGCTCCGCCAGCTCGCCCACGGGTTCGATCTTGCAGTCAACAAATTTCAGCATATTATTTCGCAGCTCCTCTCCGGCTTTTCCGGTCTTTGCGTGGTTTTATTGTATCCGGCTGCCGCTTCTGCGTCAAGGGGTTTTACAAAGGGCAAATGGCAAGGGGCAAATGGCAAATGGCAAATGGGTGCGACTACCTAAGTTCGTTTGCCGGATCGATTAATAGTCATCCCGGCTTTAATTCCGTAGTTTTTGGATGATCCGATCCGCAGCAGGCGCCATCTGTGAACTGCGCGAATGCACAAATGTAAGACAATTACGCCCGTTTGAGACATATTGTCTTACATTTTGAAGGCTGAGACGGATAAAAATAAGACAAAACAACCCGCTTAAACAAACTTGTCTTATTTTGAACGTTGATCTGCGCCTAAAATGAGCGAGAATGACAGACAAATACACTCGTTTGAAATAATTTGTCTTACTTTTTCGAAAATACAGGCCATTGAAGGCAACGCCGTTCATGTGCGTTCATGCGTTCATGCGAAAGCCCGGCCGGAGGCAAAACCAGAGGCATCCGGAGGCAAAATGTAAATTGCAAATTGCCGCCGAATCGGGTATAATCAAGAGCGGTGCTGCGGCGGCCTTACGGCGCGGATCGAAATGAATTTTAATTGACGGAGAAGGACAATATGTACACCACCTCGGATACCAAACAATACAGCGTAAACCCTAAAGAAATGATCAACGACGCGTTCAACCGGAGCTATTCGCGGTACGCGGATACGCAGAAGGAATTGCCGCCGGACACGGTGACGATGGTCTGCTCCGTCGTGAGCATGGTGCTGCTGGTGGGGATGTTCGCGTTGACCGCGCTCCGGCACAGAGAAGAACTGGCGATCTGGATCGCGTTCAGCGTTGCCGCCGTGGCGGTGATCTTCTTGATCGTTTACAAATATCTGAAAACCCGCAGTGCGTACCTGAAAGCCGCCGGCAAGCCCGATCTGATCGTTTCGCGCCGCAACTATTTTCTGTCGCTGTTCGGCGAGACCGCGGAGCAGACGGAACCCATGCTGGCCGTGGATCTGCAGGACCAGGTGCGCCGCCTCAAAGAGCGGGAGCAGGATGAAGTGCGCAAAAACGCGCTCAAAGACATGTTTGACCGGCTCACGGCGATCAACAACCCCGATCTGCCCGTCTGCCGCCTCATAACGAAACTGCCCGAACGCTTCACGCAGCCCCGCGCGCGGCTGTACATGAAAAAGGAAGGCGGCAAATTCCTGTTCTTCGACTACAGCTGGGCCAATCCTCTGGGCCAGATCGAGTGCGATGAGGATGATATAGTGTCCTTCGGCAGGTTTTCGGCGTATCCGCCCGCGATCAACACCTCCGGCAGCAAGATCCGCCCCGAATGCGGCATCATAGAGCTCGCGGGAGCGGACGGCTCGATATATCTGGATCTTGTTGACGACGAGTATGAAAAGGCGCTGAAGCTCCTGCCCAGACGGAAGGAAAAGAATTAAGCGATGAGTCGCGATTTTAAAGTCAAAATAGATAAAGTTGAAGTTTCGGAAGCGGACCGCAAGATCACGGTCTACTGTTTCTATACGCCCCGCGAGGCTACGGACGAGGACAAAGAATCGTTCCGGCGGAGGCTGGCGGCGCGCTGCGGTTTTGACACGCTGGATGTAGTGTTCCGGCTGGAAAACGAGGCGCCGGCAGAAGCTCCGGCGGAGGACGCGGCAGCGGAAGAAGCCGCGGACGATGCCCAGGACAACGATCCGCCTCTCCCTGAACCTCCGGCGGAGGACAATGACTTCTATTCCGCCCCCGCGCCGCACTACGCTGACCCGGAGCCCGAAACAGCTCCCGCAGTTGTGCCTGAAACTGTTCCGGAAAACGTGTCAGAAACTGCGCCGGCTGAAACCGCTGACGCCGAAGCGCCGGCGCGCATGCCCGAGACGGTGGTCGTTGACTTCAGCGAGGCCGATTATTTGAAAGAACAGGAGGCGCTGCTCCGCGCCGATTCGCGCAGCCGCGGCTATTATCCCCGGAACGGCGAAGACGGCGGGATCGCGGAATTTCCGCGGAACCCCGGCCCCGGCGCGGGGTTTTACAACGGCAGAGGCGACGGCCGGCGCAACAAACGCACGCGGATCGCTCCGCCGGAAGGAGAAGAACCCAAGAAAGACGCCGACGGCAACGTCATCCTCATCGGCAAAGATTTTGACGCCCCGGTCGTGCGCATGATCGACCTCACCGCCGATTCCGGATATGTAGCGCTGCGCGGCCGCGTATTCGCGTTCGAGAACAAAAAACTCAGCAGCGGGTCGTATATTGCCATCATTTCGCTCACCGACGACACGTATTCCGTCGTGGCCAAATTTTTCTTCCAGCCCGAGGACCTCAAATATGTTGAGGACTTTTTCGAAAAGAATAAATACATCCGGCTGTACGGCGAAGCGCAGCTGGATAAATTCTCCCACGAGCTTACCATCATGGCGAAGGCGATCATCGCCTCGAAGCAGGAATTCCGTACCGATAAAGCGCCGCAGAAGCGCGTGGAGCTGCATCTGCATACGCTGATGAGCGCCGTTGACGCCATCACCCGCCCGAGCGAGCTGATGGAGACCCTCAGCCGCTGGAACTGGGACGCCTGTGCCATCACCGACCACGGCGTGGTGCAGGGATATTCGGAACTGACCCAGATCTACAACAAAAAATACAAAAAGTCCATGCCCGACTTTAAGTTCATATACGGCTGCGAAGTGTATCTGTGCCACCAGACGCCGGAAATGAGTGAAGCGGAAGCGCGGAAACTGCCCACATACCACTGCATCATCCTGGTCAAAAACCAAACCGGCCTCAAGAACCTGTACGAACTGATCTCCAAGTCCAATTTGGACTATTATCACAAGCGGCCGCGGATGCCTAAATTCGAGATCGACGCGCACCGCGAGGGACTTTTAATATCAACGGCCTGCTCGCTGGGCGAGTTCTACGACGCGATCATCAACGGCGAGAGCGATGAAAAGCTGCTGGAGATCGCGAGCTGGTACGACTATCTCGAGATCCAGCCCTCCGGGAACAATATGTATCTGGTGCGGGAAGGCACCGTTGACTCCCTCGAGGACGTGCAGCGGTTCAATCTCAAAGTCATCGAGATCGCCGACCGGCTGGGCAAGCCCGTTGTCGCCACCTGCGACGTGCATTATCTGAATCCCGACGACGAGATATACCGTTCCGTGCTGCAGGCGGGGCAGGGGTTTGACGACTACATGTACCAGGCGCCGGTGTACCTCAGGACCACGGAAGAAATGCTCAAAGAATTTGAGTATTTAGGCGACCGCGCGCAGGAGATCGTGGTGGACAATACCCGCCTGATCGCCGCGCAGATCGAAAAGATCCAGCCGGTCCCCGACGGTTTCTACCCGCCCAGCATTCCCGGCTCCGATGAGACGCTGCGCACCAGCGCGTACGAAAAAGCGCACAGTATATACGGCGATCCGCTGCCGGAACTGGTGGAAAAGCGCCTGGAACGCGAGCTGGACTCGATCATCGGCAACGGCTACTCCATCATGTACATCACCGCCAAAGAACTGGTGGCGGAATCCGCCCGCAACGGCTACCAGGTGGGTTCGCGGGGCTCCGTGGGCTCGTCGCTGGCCGCGTACATGGCCGGGATCACGGAGGTCAATTCGCTGCCCGCCCACTACCGCTGCCCAAATTGCCGCTACCTCGAATTCCACGAGAACGAGGGGTACGACTGCGGGTTCGACATGCCGAAAAAGAATTGTCCCAAATGCGGCACGGAACTGATCCGCGACGGCTACGACATCCCGTTTGAAACGTTCCTGGGCTTCGAGGGCGACAAGGTGCCGGATATTGACCTCAACTTCGCGTCCGATGACCAGCCCAACGCCCACAAATACACCGAAGTGCTGTTCGGCAAGGGCAAAGTGTTCCGCGCCGGCACCGTCACCGGCCTGGCCGAAAAGAACGCGCGCGGCTACGTGCTGAAGTACCTGGAACGCAGCGGCAAGACCGCCAGCAACGCGGAGATCAACCGCCTCGCGTCCGGTTTCGTGGGCGTCAAAAAGACCACCGGCCAGCACCCGGGCGGCATCATCGTCATCCCGCGGGACAAGGAAGTCACCGACTTCACGCCGGTGCAGCATCCCGCCGAGAAAGCGGATTCGGACACCATCACCACGCATTTTGAGTTCAAATATCTGCACGATACGATCCTGAAACTGGATATTCTGGGCCACGAAGGACCCGAAATGCTGAAGCTGCTGGAGAGTTATACCGGCGTGGACAGCCGGGGCGTTGACATCAACGATGAGAACATGCTGACGATCTTCAGCTCGCCCGACGCGCTCAAAATGGACATGAGCAAAGTCAAGATCAGCATGCCGCTCGGCACATACGGCGTGCCGGAGCTGGGCACGAACTTCGTTATCAAAATGCTGCAGGAAACGCGGCCGAAGAAAGTGTCCGAGCTGGTGCGCATATCCGGATTGTCCCACGGCACCGACGTGTGGGCGGGCAACGTCCAGACGCTGATCCAGAGCCATACATGTACGTTGTCCGAAGCTATCTGCTGCCGCGACGACATAATGCTGTATCTGATCAACAAGGGGCTGGACAAAAAACTGTCCTTCACCATCATGGAATCCGTCCGCAAGGGCAAAGGCCTTAAGCCCGAGTGAGAGACCGAGATGCGCGCGCACGATGTGCCGGAGTGGTACATCGGCTCCTGCAAAAAAATCAAATACATGTTCCCGAAAGCGCACGCGGTGGCGTACGTTATATTGTCGCTGCGCATCGCCTGGTTCAAAGTGTACCGCCCCGACGCGTATTACGCGGCCCGGTTCTCTTTAAAGATCGACGATTTCGACGGCGCCAACATGCTCCACGGCCCCGACAAGATGTACGCCCGCATGGCGGCAATGAACCTCCTGGGCGACAACGTGCAGCTGGGCGACGATGACGAGGACGACGATTTCGAGGCCGATCCCGCGCTCCCCGATGAGTCGCCTGCGGGGGACAGTGACAGCAACGGCGATTCTGCGGGCGGCGAAATCACCGAAAAGGACAAGAACCAGGCTTCCGTTTACTACCTGCTGGTGGAACTTTACGCCCGCGGCCTGAAGTTCCTGCCGGTGGATCTGTACGAGTCCGAAGCGCGCAATTTCGTGCCCACGCCCGAAGGCATCCGGCCGCCGATCGCGTGTCTGCAGGGCATCGGCTCTTCAGCGGCGGAGAGCATCGTGGCGGAGAGCCGGCGGCGCAAAGCGCGCGGCGAAAAGTTTATTTCGATCGACGATTTCCAGACCTCTACCGGCGCCAACAAAGCCGTGACCGAAGTGCTCCGGGCGGAAGGCTGCTTGGAGGGCCTGCCGGACAGCAACCAGATCTCGCTGTTCGATATGTTCTGATATGAGCGATACCGACCTTGGCCTGCTGGCCGAAACTATAAAAGCGATCTCTGAAGGTGTTACCGACGCGGTGGCGAATCTGGCCAATTTCTCGGCGGTGTTGTTCGATGCGCTGGACCGAGTCAACTGGGCCGGCTTCTACAGGCTGCTGCCCGACGGCGCGTTGCTGCTGGGCCCGTTTCAGGGCAAACCCGCCTGCATCCGGCTGGAAGCGGGGAGAGGCGTATGCGGCGCGGCGGTGACGCGGGGGGAGACGGTGGTCGTGGACAACGTGCACGCTTTCCCGGGGCATATTGCCTGCGACAGCGCGTCGCGGTCGGAGATAGTGATACCGCTGCGGCGCGGGGGGCAATTATGGGGCGTGCTGGATATTGACAGCCCGGTGGAAGCGCGCTTCGGCGACGCGGAACGCACCGCGCTGGAAGCGGCGGCGCGGGAGATCGAAGCAGCGCTGGAACGCTGCGAGTAAGCAGCAGACGGAGGAGAGCGGAATGCCTTTTCAGATCATCCGGAACGATATTACTAAGGTCAAAGCGGACGCGATCGTCAACACCGCCAACCCCGAACCGGCCATCGGCCGCGGCACCGACAGCGCCATTTACAAGGCTGCGGGCGAACGCCGGCTGCTCGCCGAACGTCAAAAGCTCGGGAACATCGCCCCCGGGGCGGCGGCGTACACCCGCGCGTTCCGGCTGAGCGCCAAATATATAATCCACACCGTAGGGCCCGCGTGGAACGGCGGCGATCAGGGCGAACGCGAGATACTGCGCGCCTGCTACACCAATTCGCTGGCGCTGGCGGCGGAGCTGAAGTGCGGGAGCATCGCGTTTCCGCTGATCGCCACGGGCGTGTACGGATTCCCGAAGGACGAAGCGCTGCGGATCGCGCTGGACGAGATCAACCGGTTCCTGCTTTCACACGATATGAACGTGATCCTCGTGGTGCTGGATCGCGGCTCGTTTGAGCTTTCCGCGCGGCTGTCCGGGGACATTCAGGAGTATGTGGACAACCATTCCGCCGCCGCGCTCTGCGACGCTGAATACGGGGTCAAAATACCCGCGCCTGCTGCCGAGAGATCGAAAAACACGGTCGATTACAGTTTGGCCCGACGGATGAAAGCGGCGGCAATGCGGCCGCTCGAGCCGGCGGAGGAAGATTTTGACGCCGCCGAGGAGCTTGCCTCCGCCGCCGATCAGGAAATGATGTGCTGTGCGGAGGCGATGCCTGCGGCCGGGGGCGCCCCTCCCGCCGCGAATGCCGCGCCGGCCGCAGTTGCGGCCGCACCCGCAGCTCCCGCCGCCGCGCCGGCCGGGTCCATGTCCTGCAAAAGCCTTGACGAAGTGGTCAAAAGCTCCGCCGACACGTTCCAGGAGCGCCTGCTGCATCTGATCGACGAGAGCGGCATGACCGACGTGACCGTGTACAAAAAAGCCAATATTGACCGCAAAGTATTCTCCCGCATCCGCTGCAAGCGGGACTACAAGCCCAAAAAGAAGACAGCGGTGGCGTTTGCCATTGCCCTCGAACTGGACATGCCCACGATGCTGGACCTGCTGGCGCGCGCGGAGATCGCGTTCTCTCCCAGCAGCAAATTCGACCTGATCATCACGTATTTCGTCACGAACAAAAAATACGACATATACGAGATCAATTCCGCACTGTTCAAATACGGGCAGCCGCTGCTGGGCGAATAAGCGGCGCTTCCTTCGGGCGAGATGATTTAAACCGCTGAAAATGTCGCACGGCAAACGACCACACGCCGTGCGGCTTTTGTTATAATGGGCTCATAAAACCTGACGAAGGGAGAGATGAGTATGTACGGAGCAATATTGGGAGACATGATCGGCGCGCCGTATGAGTTTGACAGGGGAAACAAAACGAAAGAGTTCCCGTTGTTTGGAAGAGGGACGGAGTTTACCGATGATACGGTAATGACAGTCGCCGTCGCGGAGGCGCTGCTGGACGCGGCGGAGGCGGGGGACAACGCTTCTGAGGCCGCCGGTGCGGAGTCGATCCGGCAGCGGCTGGTACAGTCAATGCGCAAATGGGCAAAAATATACCCTAACGCGGGCTACGGCGGAATGTTTTACCGCTGGCTCCATGCGAGCGATACGCGGCCTTACGGCAGTTTCGGCAACGGGTCCGCGATGCGCGTTGCCGCCGCGGGCTGGCTGTACGGCAGCCTGGAGGAAACGCTGAAGTACGCGGAACTTACGGCCGCGGTCACTCATGATCATCCGGAGGGGATAAAGGGTGCGAAAGCCGTTGCCGCCGCCATATTCCTGGCGCGCGCCGGCTGTTCAAAAGTGGAGATAAAGAAGTTTATTGTCCGCGAATTCGGTTACGACCTCTCCCGCACCTGCGACGAGATCCGCCCGGGGTATCACCACGTGGAGACCTGCCAGGAGACAGTGCCGGAAGCGCTTACCGCGTTTCTGGAAGGGGAGAGCTTTGAGGACGTGATCCGGACCGCGGTGTCGCTGGGCGGGGATTGCGATACGCTGACCTGCATCGCGGGCAGTATCGCCGAAGCATACTACAGCGTGCCGGAGGAAATAAAAGCAGAATGCCGCCGGCGCCTCCCGAATAGGATGCTGAAAGTGCTGGACCGGTTCGAAGCGCAGATAAGCGCGGCGGGGGGCACACTGTCGGTTTTCCATCTGGGCAACCTGCTTGTCGAACGCGCCATAGACCGCTTCCACGCGGATACCGGCAGGATCACGCTGGCTGCCGCGCTGGACGCGATCCGTGACCGGATGCATGCCGGAGGGCGTTTTATTATGCCTGTGCAGCCGAGCAAAGACGATCCGGCGCGCACCGAATTTCTGAACGTGAAGACTGAGGACAACGGCTTCTGCCCGGCCGCCTTCACCTCTCTAGATGAGTACACCCGCGGACCTCAGGCGCAGATGTCAATAAACGAAATCAGCGCCGCACTTAAGGCGACGCTGGATTCTGATCGAGCCGGATTGATCGTCAATCCCTGGGGCAACGCGCTGTTCCTGAGCCGCCAGCTCGTGGAATTGCTTTTCAAAGCAGATGAGGATTGAATAAGGGGCGGTTTAAACGTCCGGTATCGTGATATTGACTGCTTTGCCGATGTCAATATTCTTTGTAGAAGTGGTAAGATGGTTCTTGGAAGTGGCTTTTTGTCCCTCGATGGTCATATCCATATTCATAATGCAATCGACCATCATTTCCGTGATATATCCGTCCGGATCGATCGTGAGGCTCACGTTGACATCGCTGAAATCGTATTTGACGTCTTTCGCGCCGAGCTCATCCAAAGCGGCGAGGGAGGCGTCAATATTGTCCCCGACCAGTTTCAGCAGCTGCGCGTTGGTGAGCGTCAATTCGATCTTGCGCGATCCGTCCTTTTCCGGCGTGATTTTAGCGCCCTTGAACATATCTTTGGTAAACTCGTATCCGGAGGTGTCGGTCAACGATTCCAGCGCGTCATTTACCGGCTTCGCCTCTTCGCTGCCGCGGCTGAGGACAATGTACGGATCGTTGTCCTGGCTGACATATACATTGTCCTTATCCAGGAACATATCGATTTTAGACGTCTGAGCGCTGCCCATTACTTCGACCGTCTGTGTCTGATGTACTTCCATCAACATATCCGGTTTGAGCAGATTTTTTATTTTACTGCCGGTCGTGGAAATGGTCTTCATTGTCACGTTCACGCCCTGCACGGAAATAGACATGTCTACAACAACTTTCTGGCTGGACGTTACATCGCTCAGTCCGTTGGTCTTTTTCAGCGCGGTCTTGTACGATTCATAGGCAGTTTCAGCCTTGTCTTTAGTGGCGGTTTTGCAGGCGGCAAGCGAAAGCACGAGCGGTATGATCAGGACGATCGCGAGAATTCTTATTTTTTTCATTATGCGGTACCTCCGTTGTTGTTATCGCGGCAATCAGTATTTAAATTGCCCCGTAATTATACTACATGACTCCTTTCTCTTTCAACTGCCCCTTGCCCCTTGCCATTATTTTTGGTATAGTGCGCAGGGCGCGTTGACCGCGGCTCTGACGGAGGCTTCATGAAATACATCGGCGACCGACAATTCTATAAACGCGTGCTGGCACTGCTGATCCCGATACTGGTGCAGACCGGGATCACCAATTTTGTCAACATGCTGGACAACCTGATGATCGGTCGCACGGGCTCGAGCGAGATCGCGGGCGTTGCCGTCGGCAACCAGCTGCTGTTCGTACTGAACCTCTGCGTATTCGGCATGGTGTCCGGCGCCGGCATCCTCGGCGCGCAGTATTTCGGCAAAAAAGACCGCGAAGGCTTTCAAAACATACTGCGTTTCAAACTGATCGCCGTCGTGCTGCTGACGGCGGGGGCAACGGCGCTCTTCCTGGGCGCCGGTGAATTCCTGGTCAGCCGCTTTATCAACGAAGAAGATCCGGAGGTGCGCGCCGCGGCGATCGGCTACGCCCGCACGTACCTGTTCATCAACTTGATCGGCTTGCTGCCGTACTGCTTCTCGCAGGCATTCGCGTCGTCGCTCCGGGAGACCGGCAAGAGCGTGATGCCGATGGTGGCGGGGTTGTGCGCGGTGGCGGTCAATCTTTCCCTGAACTACATACTGATCTTCGGCAAGTTCGGCGCGCCGAAGCTGGGGGTTAAGGGGGCGGCAATTGCCACAGTCGTGTCCCGCTTCGCCGAGTTTGCGGTGATCGCGATCAGCCTGCTGGCGCGGCGGCGTCAACACCCGTACATCATGGGCACGCTCCGCACGCTGCGGGTGCCCGGGCAGCTGGTGAAGCTGATATTGACCAAGAGCCTGCCGCTGGTGTTCAACGAGACCATGTGGGCGCTGGGCATGACCGTGGTGGCGCGCCAGTACTCGCTGCGCGGCCTCGCCACGGTGACCGCGTACAACATCGAAAACACCGTCTTTAACCTGTTCTTCGTGACCTTCGCGGCGCTGGGTTCGGCGGGCGGAATAATTGTCGGTCAACACCTCGGCGCCGGCGATATGGACGGCGCTAAGTCGGATTCGTACCGGCTGCTGGGATTGACCGTGGTGCTGGGCATTCTGGTGAGCGCGGCGTTTACGGCGTTGTCCGGCGTGATCCCGAAACTCTACAACATCGAGCCCGAAGTGCGCACGCTGGCCGCCCGCCTGATGCTGATCTGCGCCCTCACGATGACCATCGAGGCCATCGTCAACGAGCTCTACTTCATCCTCCGCTCCGGCGGCAAAATGAGCGTGACGATCATTTTCGACTCCGGCTTCACATGGGCGGTCCTGGTGCCGACGGTGGCAATACTTGTCCGCTTCACGCCCCTCGCCGTGCCGCTGATCTATCTGGTCGACCGCCTGCTGACAATAATCAAAACGGTCCTCGGCGCGGTGATCTTCCGGCGGGGGAAGTGGATGCGACAGCTCTAAATAAATGGCAAAGGGCAAATGGCAAATGGCAAAGGCCCCTTTGATATTTGTGCTCCTGTGTGTTAAAATTGTCCGCGAGGTGAAGGCGCTGATGGACAAGCTGCTGGTCATTGACGGAAACAGTATAATCAACCGCGCGTTCTACGGGACGCAGAACAGCTTTATGAAAAATGCCGAAGGGTTGCCCACGGGGGCGATATTCGGCTTTTTGACCATATATTTCAAGCAGCTGGACGAGCTGAAGCCGACGCACGTGGCGGTGGCGTTCGACCGCAAAGAGCCCACGTTCCGTCACGGCATGTATACCGCGTACAAGGGCACGCGCAAACCGTTGCCCGAGGAGCTGGCGGCGCAGATGCCGGTACTGAAAGAGCTGCTGGACGCGATGCAGATCGCGCGCTTCGAGCTCCCGGGGTACGAGGCCGACGACATTCTGGGGACATTGTCCCGCACGATCGATGGCAATACCGTCATCCTCACCGGCGACCGTGACGCCCTGCAGCTGGTGCGCGATGATGTTTCGGTGATGCTGGCGGGCAACAAGGCGGATACGCTCTACGATCCCGCGGCGGTGGCGGACAATTACGGCGGGCTCCGGCCGGAGCAGCTGATCGACCTTAAGGCGCTGCAGGGGGACAGTTCGGACAATATCCCGGGCGTTCCCGGCGTGGGCCCCAAGACCGCGCAGGAACTGATCTCCGAGTACGGAAATCTGGACGGCGTGTACGCACATCTGGAAGAGATCCCGCGCGCGTCGCTCAAGGCCAAGCTGGCGGACAACAAAAGTCTCGCCTACCTCAGCCTCGAACTCGGCCGCATCAATACCGCGGTGCCGCTGGATCCGGCCTCGGCAGGAGAGGAAGCGCTGCGCCTGCGCGGAGGCGACCCGGCGGCGCTGAAAGCTATCTCCGACCGGCTGGAATTCAAGCGCTGGGCCAAACGGCTCACCGGCGGACAACTGCTCCCTGGCGGCGCGGCAGCCAATGCCGGCAGTACGGCTTCCGCTCCGGCAGGCACCGGCTTTAATGTCTTTTCTGCGCCACAGTCAGATGCTCCGGCGGAGGTCGACGATATGCCGTCGCTGTTCGATTTCGCCGCGGCGCCGGAAATTGCCCGCCAAAAGGCGCTGAATGCCGTGGATTCAGCTGCGTTTGCCGCCGCTGTGACGGAAAATAAGCCGGAATTCCTGTATATTGACTACGAAATAACTGCCGGCGGCCCGGAAAACAAGTCTGAAACCGCATTTACAATATACATCGGGCCGGAATTGCCCGCGTATCGCGGCCGGATAGCTGAAAATCAGCTGCCCGAGCCGGAAATACAGGCGATTTTGACGGCGGAAAACCTTAAAAAAGTATTCTTCAAGGCCAAACCCTTCGTGCGCGAATGCTGCCGGCAGGGGTTCGAGTTCCGCGGCCTCGGCGGCGATCTGTCGTTGGCGTCGTACCTGCTGGATTCCACCCGGAGTTCCGATGACTTTGCCATGGTGCTGCGGTTCCTGGCGGGGCAGGGCGTGCCGGCGGATCCGGAGGGGATACGTATTGCCCACGGGCAGGCGCAGGCGAAGCTGGCCGCGGCCGGAATGACCGCGCTGTATGAAGAGATCGAATTGCCGCTGGCGATCGTGCTGGCGCGGATGGAAAAGCGCGGGTTCCGCGTTGACCCCGAAGTGCTGCGGGAAGAAGGGCGCGAGATGGAAGCCCGGATCGCCGAACTTCAGGCGGAGATATACGGCTACGCGGGGTACGAGTTCAACATCAATTCCACGCGCCAGCTGGCCAAAGTGCTGTTCGAGGACTTGGGGCTCCAGGGCACCAAGAAGACCAAGAGCGGTTATTCCACCGATTCGGACGTGCTGGAAGCGCTGGCGGACGCGCATCCCATCGTGCCATGCGTGATCGAGTACCGGCAGAACGCGAAACTGAAATCTACGTATATTGACGGTCTGCTGAACGTGATCGACCCCGCCACGTCCCGCGTTTATTCCACGTTCAATCAGAATCTGACCGCCACCGGGCGGTTGTCCTCCTCCGAGCCCAACCTGCAGAACATCCCCGTGCGCAGCGAACTGGGCAAGCTGATCCGCAAAGCGTTCGTACCTTCCGACGCGGACCACGTGCTGATCGACGCGGACTATTCACAGATCGAGCTCCGGGTACTGGCGTCAATGTCCGGCGACCCGCTGATGATCTCCAACTTCGAGAACGACCTGGACATCCACACCTCCACTGCGGCGGTAGTCAACCGCGTTCCGATGGATATGGTCACGCCGCAGATGCGGTCGCGGGCGAAGGCAGTCAATTTCGGCATCGTTTACGGCATCAGCAGCTTCGGCCTCGCGCGGGATCTGGGCATCTCCAACTACGCCGCCAAGCAGCTGATCGACAACTACTTCCTGCACTACCCGCAGATCAAAGCGTTCATGGAATACGCGGTCGCCTTCGCAAAGGACAACGGCTACGCCGTCACCCTTTCCGGCCGCCGCCGGCCGCTGCCGGAGCTGAGCCCCGCCAACAAATACATGACGCGTCAATTCGGTGAGCGGGTGGCCATGAACATGCCCGTCCAGGGCACCGCCGCGGACATTATCAAGCGTGCCATGATCAACGTGGAGCGGGCGCTGGAGGCCGGCGGCTACAAGTCCCAGCTGATCCTGCAGGTGCACGACGAACTGCTGATCGACGCGGTCCGGGACGAGGCGGAGGCGGTGCGCGAACTGCTCCGGCGCGAAATGGAGAACTGTTTCCCGCTGGCGGTGCCGCTGAAGGTGTCCGTATCTGAATCGGACGTGAGCTGGTATTACTGCAAATAGCCGGAATTGACGTAAATCGACAATTTCCGATAGATAAAAGGTGAGTTTTTATGCGAGATCTTAAAGTATTAGGTGTGACCGGCGGTACCGCCACGGGCAAGTCCGTGGTGTGCCGGATGCTGCGGGATAAGGGCGGAAAGGTGATCGACGCTGATCTGATCGCGAAAAAATCTGAAATGTGCGGCGGGAGTTCGTACGAGGAGATCATTGCCCGCTTCGGCGTGGGGATCCTGGACGACGAGCGCGAGATCGACCGCAAAATGCTGGGGGACATCGTGTTCGGCGACCCGGAAGCGCTGCGCGACCTCAACGCCATCGTGCATAAACATGTTGCCGCCGAGATCAAGCGCCGCGTGCAAGAATACCGCGAATCCGACGACGAGAGCATCAAATTTATCGTGCTGGACGTGCCGATCCCCATCGAGGACGGCTTTTTCGACACCTGCGACTACATCTGGGCGGTCACGGCCAACGATGACATTCGTGTGGCGCGGCTGATGCGGCGCATGAACATCACCGAGGACGCGGCGGCAATACGCATCGCGGCCCAGTGGACCAACCGCGAATACGCGGAGATCGCGGACTGCGAGCTGGTCAACGAAGGCTCCGTGGATGACCTGAAAAAACTGGTGGATTATGAATACCGCCGCTTCCGGGAGATCTGCGGATGAAGCCTGCTGACGGCCGCAAACCCGCCAACTGTCGCGCTTTTTCTGACGGCCGCGAACTGCCCGGCATCGCGGAAACGGCGGCAATGCTCCGCTCCGGCGAACTCACCCCTTCCGCGCTGCTGGAGCTCTGTCTCTCCCGCATCCGCGCGCAGAACGGCGCGGTCAACGCGCTGGTCACCCTCAATCCCAATGCCGCGGCGGAGGCGGAAGCTGCGGAAACCCTGCTGCGCTCCGGCCGCGATTGCGACATCCTCGCGGGCATCCCGTACGCGGTAAAGGACAACATCTGCACCGCCGGCCTCCGTACCACCTGCGCTTCCCGCATGCTGGAAAACTTCGTCCCGGACTACAACGCCGAATGCGTTGACGCGCTTGCGCGCCGCGGCGGCGTGCTGCTGGGCA
>JAFZSK010000001.1 GCA_017620915.1 Clostridia bacterium
CCGCGTCGTACTCGATCGTGGTCTCCAGCGTCACGGCGCGCCGATAGTCGCGGACGGTCATTATCTCGTCGCGGATCTCGACATAATAGTGGTAGCCTTCTTCCCAGTAGCCGTTGAGTTTGTCAGAGTATTTCATGTTGACCCCCCTTATAGCTGAATAACTGCGTCCGTTATAACACAAACGACCGGAATTGACAATAACTTATCCCTTAAAACTTAAACTTTAAATTTCTTTTATCTGGTGTTATAATATTGACGACACGAAGACCGGAAAGGACCACACTATGAAACTCTCCGACATTCATCTGCGCGACCCGTTCATATTCGCCGAAAACGGCGTGTACTATCTGTACGGCACGCGCCGCGGCGCGACTACCAAAGTCATACCGTGGCAGGGTCTCGATGTGTACACCTCCACCGATCTTACCGAGTGGAGCGAGCCCCGGGAGTGTTTCACCCGACCGGCGGATTTCTGGTCTGACCGGGACTTCTTTGCACCCGAAGTGCATAAATACCGCGGCGCATATTACATGTTCGCCAGCTTCCGGAGCGAGACCCGGCTGCGCTGCTCGCAGATACTGAAAAGCGACAGCCCGCTGGGACCTTTCGTGCCGTTCAGCGACGGACCGATAACGCCGAAAGGACAGGCGTGCCTCGACGCGACGTTTTACGTTGACGACCGCGGCGTGCCCTGGACCGCGTACTGCCACGAATGGACGCAGATCGGCAACGGCACCATCGATGTGATGCCCCTCACGCCGGACCTCACCCGTCCCGCAGGCGAACCGAAGACGATCCTGCGCGCCGGTGACGTGCCCTGGGCATACTCGCTGAATGCCGTACGCGGCCAGTTCGTGACCGACGGTCCCTTCTTCCGCAAAGGCAAAAACGGCAAGCTATACATGCTCTGGTCCAGTTTCCGCGCGGGGCCGCAGCACTTTTACGTGCAGGCGCTGGCGGTCAGCGACAGCGGCAGCATCCTCGGCCCCTGGCGCCACGCAGATCGCTTCATTTACGACGAAGACGGCGGCCACGGTATGATATTCGACGGGTTCGACGGCAATTCCTACCTTATCCTCCACACCACCAACGTCAATCCCAACGAACGCCCGCGCCTGTTCAAAGTGCGGGAAACGGATGACGGATTCGAGATCGAAGGACACTCCCGCAAGCCGGGCGCGGGTCCCTATCCCCTCTCACAGCTCCAGTCCCGCATTCTGCGCGAAGCAAAATGGGTGACGGACTACGTGCGGGACAATAATTTCAAATACGGAGACGCCCCGATGAACCCCGCCATAGATCACGACGCAAAACTCGTTTCCTGCGACCGGCTCGTGGATTGGGTCATGTACCGGGTCGGATTCACGGATCAGGTGGAAAGGCAGGGCATGGTGGTGTACCACGCCACCGAAAAAGCCCGGGATCTGCCGGGCTGGTGCGAGCTGCAGGGCTTTGCGCGTATAGAGGACGTTGACCGGCTGGAGCCCGGAGATATCGTGTTCGTCCGTCCGGGAACGAGTTCCGCGGGCGTTGTCTACCCGCAGCACACATTCCTGTTTGCCGGATACGCCGAAGGCGCGGGAGACGACCGTCTGTCGTTCCGCTACGATTGCGGCAAAAACGAACGCATACAGAGCATTCAGCCCTCGTGTGAACCGCTCTGCGACTTTATATTCGCGTATCGACCGTGCAATTGACGATGCCGCGGTTTTGAGAAAGGACGCGCCGAAAATACAAAAAAGCACAACAAATACAGGAGGAATCAAACCATGAAAGAATTCTCAAAACGTTCAAACAGTTTTCTGCGGTTCGTTGCCGTACTGATGGCGCTGGCGCTCGTTGCCGCCTTCGCGGCCTGCGCGAAAGCCCCCGCCGATGAACCTGCCAAAGCCACCGACGTCCCCGCGACTCAGCAGCCGGCTCCGACCGAAGCGCCCACGCAGGCTCCTACGAAAGCCCCCACCGAGGCGCCCACCGAAGCTCCTACCGCCGCGCCCGCCACGGAATCCGTTCCCGCCGGACCTACCGCGGAACCGCCCGCTCCGTTCTTTGACCTCGGATTCGGCGACGGCGACGTATTTGACGCCGT
Organism: Clostridia bacterium; assembly: GCA_017620915.1. Taxonomy (GTDB): domain Bacteria; phylum Bacillota; class Clostridia; order UBA1212; family UBA1255; genus UBA1255. The sequence continues at coordinate 2,090 of JAFZSK010000001.1, forward strand.
GTCCGGCCGCGAACTCTGGATGGAAGGCGGCGAAGTAGGCGAATTCTCCGTCAATCATAACGGAAAGTCCGTTAAAGTAAAAGGCTACTATGGTTCCGACCCCAATTCATACATTACGATCAACCTCTCGGATTTCGCCGACTTTGCCGAATTTGTGGGCGACGGCGTAACGTATGAGATATTCCTTCAGATCGAAAATATTCCGTCCTCCAGCGGCGGCCTGCTGATCAGCAACGGCAACGGCGGCGGCACCAATATGGCGATCCGCGGTTCCCTCGGACAGATCAACTTCAACGCGGGCAGCACCTCACAGGACGGCACATATTGCGGCTCCGGTTATGTTTATGCGCAGACCAATGACGCCAGCGACGGCGAAACGATTGAAGACTGCATAATGGAGCATGTGCTCGGCGTTTATGACCCCGTTAACGGCCTGATCAAACTCTATCACAACGGCGCACTCGTTGAAGCGAGCGATATCGGCAGCGGCGAATTCAGATGGGGCGGATCCCGTCCGGACGTGCTGGGCATCGCGTGGGATCCTTCTTCTCCCGGAGAGCGGCTCGGCTCCCTTACCGAATTCACCATCGTGAAGGCGCGCGTTTACCGTCAGGCGCTCACCGACGAAGAAGTAAAGGCAGCTTATGATAACTGCGTCGCGCTGGTCTCCAACTGACCGCGGCGTCTTAAATAACACAAGTCGAAGAATGAGGATATTGACAACATGATAAGACCGTCTTTTTCGTTTACGTACAACGGCGTGCCGTTTGACGCGCTGGAGAAGCGGATATTGCCCACGGAAACCGGCTATAAAGTAGTGCTGGCGGACGGATTGTGCGTCGAGTGCAAAGCGGACTTCCACGAGAAGTACGGAGTGACGCACTGGGTGAATTACTGGTCCAATCCGACGGATCACCCCAGCGGCCAGATCTCGGATCTGTACGACTGCGACATAACCGTGCCCTTCGAGCCGGATCCGCCCGTGACGCGCAAGAACCGGCAGGCCACCTGGGAGCCGGAGACGTTCCGGGTGATCAAGACCGTCGGCGCCAACGTTAAAGAAGACGATTTGTCCACCACCGCGGTGCGGCTGTGGGAAGGTCAGGAGACCGAGTCCCACTGCGCTTGCGGCAGGAGCGGATTCGAAAATTTCCCGTTCTTCGACCTCGTACGCAAGGACAAAGGCGTGCTGGTGGCCGTGGGCTGGACCGGACAATGGAAAGCCCGCTTTTTCCGCTCGCACGACGCCTGCCGCGTGGTGTTCGGTATCGAACACGCCAATTTCTATATGAAGCCCGGCGAGTCCTTCCGCACCGCGTCGGCCACCGTGCTGGAATATGAAAACGGGCAGGACAACGCCCACAACGCCTGGCGCCGGTACATCAAAGATGTGATCTCCCCCGTCGGCAAACCCGGCCGCGCCGCGACGCCGCCGTTCAGCGGCCTGTTCTGGGGCGGTGTGCCCTCCGCCGAAATGGTGAAGCGCTGGGAAGGGATCGTGCAGGAGGAATTGCCGCTGGACACCTGCTGGATCGACGCGGGCTGGTACGAGCCGCTGCGGTCAATGACCACTGCCACTCAATCCGCCGATTGGCCACAGGTCGGCACCTGGCAGATCAATGAATTCTACCACCCCGACCGGTACCGGAACCTGATCCGCTTCCTGAAGGAGCACAGCAAAAAGTTTCTGGTGTGGTTCGAACCGGAGCGGATGCGGAAGAGCGTCGGGCTCTGGACCGGTTATCTGAAACGCACCGACGAAGACAAGGACGACAACGTGCTGATCGCCCTCAACGACGATCAGGTACTGGCGGAGGTCACGCAGAAGATCGGCGACGTGATCGAGGAGCTCGAACTGGACTGGTACCGTCAGGATTCCAATATCATGCTGCTGGAGTACTGGCTCCATGAGGATGAGGAGAACCGCAGCGGCATCACCGAGATCAAATACGTCACGAACCTGTACAAGTTCTGGGACAACCTGCTCGCCCGCTTCCCTCACCTGCTGATTGACGACTGCGCGGGCGGCGGCCACCGCATCGATATCGAGATGCTGTCGCGCTCCGTGCCGCTCTGGCGGTCCGACTATCAGTGCATGTGGGATTGCCTGCCCGAGGCCAACCAGATGCAGAACACCTGCGCCGCCTGGTGGATGCCATGGTCCGGCATCGGCTACGGACCGAAACTGGGCGATACGTACAGCTTCCGGAGCGCGTACACCGGCGGGATCGCGGTGCGGACGTGGGAGCATGTCGACCCCGAGTGGAACTTTGAAAACGCCGAGGTGGACTACGACTGGGCGCGGAATTATTTCAGCGAATATCAGGAGATCCGCCGTTATTTCGGCGAGGACTTTTACGCGCTCATCCCCAATTCCAAAGAAAACACTTCCTGGAACGCGCAGCAGTACCACGACCCGGCGGACCAGAGCGGCATAATTCTGGCATTCCGGCGGGCCCGGAGTCCGTTTGCGGTGTTGTCCGCACGGCCCAAAGGCTTCCTTCCGGAGGCAATGTATGAATTCACCGACCGCGACACCGGCGAAACGTTTGTACGCTCCGGCCGCGAGCTTTTGGAGCAGGGGCTGGAGCTGCGCATTGACGAACAGCGGAAATCAAAACTATTACAATACAAAAAAGTGATAAGTTATAAGTTATAAGTTGTGGAGGATTATTATGAGAAGCAGAAACAGAACGGCTAAACTGTGTGCGGCAATATTGACCGTCGTAATGTTGCTGACGAGTGTTGCGCAATTTGTGTTTGCCGACGAATACCCGCCGCGCGAAGGTGATTTTACCGAGAATCCGCGCGAAGGCAACGTGATAATGGGCATCGAAGGCGAATTTGTTACTATCACGGAAGAAGAAAAAGCAATACTGCTGGATCGCATCAACGAGATACGCAAAGAAGCGTGCGACGAAGGCGTTCCGAGCCCCTCGGATCGAAATGTTGCCCTCACCTCCGCGGATTACGTGCCGATCAAATGGTCTCGGCTGATCGAACTGATCGCCGCCATGCGCGCCGTGGAATCCTCCGTTGCCATCGCCCATCAGCGGCTGGCAGTCAATACCAGCGTATTCACAAACAATTACGGCGCGCCGTCAAACGCCGAAAATATCGCCTGGAACTATAATCCGCCGACGATCAACGCCATTCTGGCCGGCATCGAGCAGTGGTATGACGAGAAAGACGACTGGGTCAACGGCACGTCGGGCGCCGTCACCGGCCACTACACTTCCATGATCAATCCCGGCATGCGCTACATAGGCCTGGCCGGTTTTTACAATTCCGCCTCCCGCTGGCCTATGACCGTGACCAACCAGCTTTCCAGGAGCAGCGGACTGGATGAGAGCGTCGCGGGCATCGGCGGCAAAGTCACGCAGAAGACCGAGGTTAATCCCGCGTATATCAAATCGCTGACGCTCGACGGCAGCAGGCTGATGCAGGTGGGCGAGACCGGAACGCTGACCAACCGCGCCACGGTCGAGGTAACATCCTCCATCGCCACGAGCCACGGCGAAGGGCCGCTGTATTCCGGGCTGACCTGGGAGAGCAGCGCGCCGGGCGTGGTCGCCGTGGACGCGGATGGCAATATCGAAGCGCTCGGCAAAGGCGCTGCCGTTATCACCGCTAAGTTGAACGACGATGTCTATGCCAGCATTGAGATCAATGTCGTCAACAACGTTGACCCTGATTTGAAAGTCGCGGCCGTTTCGCTCAGATTGTCCGACAGCATCGCGGTGCGCTTCAAAGTGCCGAAGACCGCATTTACCGGCATCGATCCCGCCG
>JAFZSK010000002.1 GCA_017620915.1 Clostridia bacterium
GAAGACGGCGACGCGGCGCCGCTGGGCCGCCCGAATTATGTGTACCAGACGTACATCGACGGCGTGACCGACGGCGATCCGGTCAAGATCGTCAAAGTGGCGGAACGGGTCAATTACTCCAAAAACGAACCGGACATCACGCCCGAACCGAAGCGCACCAACGGTAAAAACGGCGTCAATATCAAACTCATCGTCCTGGTGGTCGTGCTGGCCGTTTCCGCCGGCATTGCCGTGTGGCGGATAATAAAGACCGTACGCCGCAACAAAGCGCAGCAAGCCGGGGGACAGGCCCCGGAACAGTCAGGCAGTGAAGGAGACAGTAAATGAATTCGGATAATAGTGTAACCGTAAAACGTGAATACAACCCAGGCGACGTGTTTTGCGGTTTCCGCGTGGTGCGCGTGCGCGACAGCGCGGAGATCGGAGGAAGATTCGTGGAGTTTGTCCACGAGAAGACCGGCGCGGAGCTGGTGTTCGTTGACAACGGCGAAGAGAACAAACTGTTCTGTATCGCCTTCAAAACGCTGCCGGAAGACAGCACCGGCGTGTTCCACATCCTGGAGCATTCCGTGCTGTGCGGCTCCGAAACGTACCCCGTAAAAGAACCCTTTGTGGAACTGCTCAAAAGTTCCATGAACACGTTCCTCAACGCGATGACGTTCCAGGACAAGACTATATATCCCGTGTCCAGCCGCAATGCTAAAGATTTTCTCAATCTCACCGGCGTGTACCTGGACGCGGTGTTCAGACCCGCCATTCTGAAGAATCCCAATATCTTTTACCAGGAAGGCCGCCACATCGAGCAGGCGGAGGACGGTACGCTGTCGTACAAAGGCGTGGTGTTCAACGAGATGAAGGGAGCGCTCAGCAGCGTTGACGACCTGGTGGGAGAGAAAATGCTGGAACTGCTGTATCCGGGCAGCCCGTACGGCGTCAATTCAGGCGGCGATCCCGAACACATTCCGGACCTCACGTACGAGCAGTTCATCGCCACGTACAAAAAGTGCTATCATCCGTCCAATTCGCGCATTTACGTTGACGGGGACATCCCGTTCATCGAAACGCTGACGCTGATCGACAGCTATCTGGCGCCGTTTGGCCGGGGCGAAAAACTCGCCGATCCGCCGCTCTGTGTCCCCGCGGCCCGGACTGAACGGATAAAGTACGAATTGCCGGAGAATGAGCCGGTACAGGACCGCAATATCTATACCTTCGGCCGCATCCTAGGCACCTGGGAAGACAAGGTCAGATGCATGGCCGCGGATGTGCTGGGCGACGTGCTGCTGGGCAGCAACTTCTCGCCGCTGAAAAGCCGCGTGCTGGAGTCCGGCCTGGCGCAGGATATTTACTCGTATGTGGATACCAGCGTGCTGCAGCCCGCGGTGTATGTGCAGTGCCGCAACGTAAAAGACGGCAAAGAAAACGAACTGCGCGAACTGATCGCCCGCACGGCGGAGGAACTGGCGGAAACGGGCATCGACCGGGAGCAGCTGCTGGCGTCGCTGGCGCGCTTTGAGTTCCATGCCCGCGAGCAGGAGGAGCCCCGGGCGCTCCGGCGCGTGATAATGGGACTGAACAGCTGGCTGCACGACGGCGATCCGCTCAGATATATTGAATTCGACGAGGATATTAAAGCGCTGCGCGGGATGCTGGACGGAGACGGTTTCGAACAGCTCACCCGGGAGATCTTCGTAAAGCGCGAAGGCAGCGCGGAACTGCTGGCGGAAGCTGATCATCACGCGGGCGAAGAGCAGCGCAAACGGGAGGCGGAGCGGCTGGCAAAAGTTCAGGCGGGCTGGACGCCGGAGGACCGGGCGGCCAACGCTAAACTTAACGAAGAACTGGTGCGCTGGCAGCAGACGCCCGATTCGCCGGAGGCGATCGATACCATTCCGGTATTGTCCCTCAGCGAGATCAAAACCGAGATAAAGCAGGTGCCCACGGAAGAAGTCTGTATTGACGGCGTGGCGGTGCGCAAGCACACGGTGCCGTGCCACGGTATCTGCCATTTCACGCTGAATTTTGATATTTCCGACTTCACGCTGGAAGAACTTACAGTATTGTCCCGGGCGCTGATGTTCTACGGTACGCTGCCCACAGAGAAGCACGACGCGCTGGAACTCATGCGGGAGCAGCGCAAGATACTGGGCCGGTTTACGGTGGAGATCGTGCCGCGCGGCCGCTACGACAAACTGGACGCGTGCAAAGCGACGCTCAAAGTGAGCGCCAGCGCGCTGTGTCCGGACTATGAACGCGCTGTGGAGCTGGTGCGGGAGATATTGACCGAAACGCGCTTCGACGACCATCCGCGCATGAAAGAAATGGCGCTGCAGAACGACGAAGGCGTAAAGCAGATGGCGGTCAATTCCGGCCATGCCATCGGCATCCGCGAGACCATGGCGCATTATTCGGCGTCCGGGGCGATAACGGAGGCAATTGCCGGCCGCAGCATGATACTGTACTCTCACAAACTGGCGGGGGACTTTGACGCCGCGCTGCCGGAACTGAAGAGAGTCATCGGCAAACTGCGCGACCGCATCGATGCCCGCAGACTGACGCTGATGACCGCCGCCGCGGAGGATATCGACGCCGCGCTCATCGTTAACGCGTTCAAAAACACAGGCAGCGCAGACCTGCCCGAGGCGCCCGGCCTGACCGCATACCGGGCAGAGATCCCCGATCGCATGGGCATTACGATACCGGCGCAGATCGGCTTTGCGGTGCAGGGCTTCAGCTTCCAGGCTGTCGGCTTCGACAGCACCGGTTCCATCGCGGCCGCGACGCAGATCGCTTCGCTGGACTTCCTGTGGAACGAAGTGCGGGTGCAGGGCGGCGCGTACGGCGCTGGGATCATTGCCAACATTGCGGGCAACGTATTCACATACTCTTACCGCGATCCGTCGCCGGCGGGCTCGCTGGAGGTCAATCAGCGCATTGCCGCCTACCTGCGCGAATTCTGCGCTTCCGGCTGGCCGCTGGATAAATACATCATTTCGGCGGTGTCCGAAGGCGAACCGCTGCTCTCGCCGCGCAACATGGCTGCAGAATCTGACAACAATTGGTACACCGGCCTCACGCGGGAGGTCCTGGAAAAACGGCGCGCGGAACTGATCAGCACGAGCTACGACGATATCCTGCATTTCTGCGACATTCTGGACCGCTTCGCCGCGGAAGGCACAGTGTGCGTAGTGGCGTATAAAGACGCACTGGACAAGTGCGAGGGATTGACCGCGGCGGAGATCTGAACGGTCCCGGAGCAATGACCCGGCGCGCATTCGCCCGGGTACGGAGGAATGGACAATGGCAGCAAAAACCTACAGAAGAACTGAGGTCGCGGCGTACGCGAAGGTCAATCTTTCGCTGGATATACTCGGCCTGGATGACCGCCGGTACCACGTGCTGGAGTCAATAATGCAGACGATACCGCTCTGCGACAGCGTGGTGATCACGTCCGCCGTGAAGGGCGGGCCGGCGCCGAAGAACGTGGCCGTACCGGACCGTCTGCCGCTCCGGGTGACCACGGATTCCCGCCTGATTCCCGCCGACAGCCGCAACTCCGCGTACCGTGCCGCTGAACTCATGCTGCGCACCTACCCGCGCATAATGGGGACGGACGACGAGATAACCGTCAACATTAAAAAACGCATCCCCGTGGGCGGCGGCCTGGGCGGTAGTTCCGCGGACTGCGCGGCGGTGCTGAACGGCTTCAATACGCATTTCGGGCTGGGTCTGCCAAAAACGCAATTGGCCGCGCTGGGCAGCAAGCTGGGTTCGGACGTGCCGTTCATGGTCACAGGCGGCACCGCGCTGGTGAGCGGTACCGGAGAAGTAGTGCGGCAATTGCCCCCGCCGGAGAGCTGCTTCATGCTGATCTGTTTCCCGGGCTACGGCATGGACACCTGGGAAGTGTACCGCAAATATGACGAGATGACGATCCCGATGGAGGCACGCCCCGATACGGCGGCGCTCGCTTCCGCGCTGGAGGCGGGCAATTCGGCCGCGTTCTTCGCAGGCCTGAAAAATGTACTGGAAGTGCCGGCATTCGCGCTGAATAAAAAGCTGGCAACGCTGAAAACGCGCCTGGAACAGACCGACGCGGACAAAGTGCTGATGTCCGGCAGCGGCTCGTCGTTCTTCTGCCTGTTCAAAAAAGAAAGCCGCGCGCGGGCTGCAATGGCACTGCTGGAATCCGAAGGGAACGAATGCTACACTTTTAAGTTTTAAGTTGAAAGTTTTAAGTTTTAAGTTGAGGTATCGCCGGCGGCGATAACTTAAAACTTATCACTTAAAACTTATCACTTATTTGTGGTATGTTTCTCCTGCCAAAATTTTCATTGACCGGTACAGCTGCTCGGCCAGTATCACCCGCGTCATCTGATGCGTAAATGTCATAGGGGAGAGGCAGAGCCGGAAGTCCGCCTTGTCCGTGACGCCGGACGCGATGCCGTCGCTGCCGCCGATCACGAACACAAAATGGGACGCGCCGCGGGTCATCTCACGGTCCAGCAGCCGGGCAAATTCCACCGAGTCCAGCATCCGGCCGTGCAGATCCAGCGCGATCAGGTAACAGCGCTCCGGCAGCTTTTTCAGGAGCGCTTCGCCTTCGCCCGCGATATCCGATTCCGGCACCTCGATCACGTCCGTTTTGCAGTATTTTGACAGCCGTGTGCAGTAATCCGCCACGGCTTTTTTCGTGTAATCCTCTTTGAGTTTGCCTACGCACAGAAATGTGCATTTGATCATATCAGTATCACCTTGCCATGGCGGTCGCGGGGGGCAACGCACAGCACCGCGCCGCTCTCATGCGCCGGATCTTCAAAGAAATCCGGGGGAACGATGTCACCGTACTCCACCAGTTTTACTCCTGTCCGGGTGAGCACGTCTGCCGCGGTGGAGAGCGCCAGTTCCGGGAGATTGTTGTCCTTGCTGAGGTGGCCCAGAATGAACGCCCGGGTGCCCGACTGCGCCAGTTCGGCGAAAAACGCCGCGCAGTCCACATTGCTCATATGGCCGTGCTTAGAGGCGATACGCGCGATCAGGTGCTGCGGGTAGGGACCGTGTTTCAGCATTTCGATATCGTGATTGGATTCGATCAGGACGGCGGCGCTGCCTGCGCATTGACGCCGGAGCTCGTTGGAAACATATGCCGTATCGGTGGCGACAGTGACCTTGCCTCGTTTGCCTATAAAAGAATACCCGACGGTAGCCGCTGCGTCGTGGGGGACCGGGAACGCCTGGATATCCAGGTCGCCCAGAGTGAATTCGCTTTCCGCCGTGCTGCCGCCGTTTTTGCTCAGCACTACGCGCTGTGCGTCGTCGATCTTGCCCAATTTATCCGCCATCGCGTTCCAGGTGCGCTCGTTGGCCGCGACCTTCACGCCGTACCGCCGCGCCAGCACGCCCACGCCGTATATGTGGTCAATATGCTCGTGCGTCACCAGCACCGCGTCCAGTTCGCGCGGATCTTCGCCGATGGCGGAAAGTTCCCGTTCGATATCTTTGGCCGTGCGGCCGGCATCCACCAGCAGTTTGACGCGGTCGGTGCCGACAAAAGTGGCATTGCCGCTGCTGCCGCTGAAGAGGGTGCACAGTTTGATCATTTCAGATGGCGCTTTCGGTGTCGATCACGCGGGCAATATGCGCCCCGATCGACCGGAGTTTCTTCTCGAAGCGAACGTAGCCGCGGTCAATGCAATAAATGTTGGTCACCTCGGTGAGCCCGTCCGCCGCGAGGCCGGCCAGCACCAGCGCGGCGCCTGCCCGCAGGTCGGGACAGCGCACCGGAGCGCCTTTGAGTCCTTCGATGCCTTTGATGGTGGCGGTCTTGCCGTTGACCATTATATCCGCGCCCATGCGGCGCAATTCTTCCGTATACTGGAAGCGGAAGCCGGTGACGCTCTCCGTCACTTGTCCCACGCCCTGGCTCAGCGTGAGCAGCACCGAGATCTGCGGCTGCATATCGGTGGGGAAGCCGGGGTATACCTGAGTAGTGACGTTGGCCGCGCACAGGTCGCCTTTCTTGAATATACGGATCCAGTCTTCGCCTTCCTCTACGCCCACGTTCATTTCTTCGAGCTTGGCGGTGAGTGCCTCCTGATGGCGCGGGATCAGATTTTTCACGGTCACATCGCCGCCGGTGACGGCTGCCGCGATCATGAACGTGCCCGCTTCGATCTGGTCGGGAATTATGGAATACGTGATGCCGCCGTGCAGGGAAGGCACGCCGGTGATCCTGATTATTTCGGTGCCGGCGCCGCGGATGTGGGCGCCCATGGCGTTCAGAAAGTTGGCAACGTCGACCACGTGCGGCTCTTTGGCACAGTTTTCAATGACAGTCTGGCCCGCGGCTTTGACCGAAGCGAGCATGAGGTTTATCGTAGCCCCTACGGAGGCAATATCGAGGTAAATATTGGAGCCGATCAGATAACCGCTCTCGTCTTTGGCCACGCCGTGCACCGCGCCGAACTGGGTCTGGATATTGACGCCCAGCGCCTGAAAGCCTTTTAAGTGCTGGTCAATGGGTCTCGCGCCGAGATTGCACCCGCCGGGCAGGGACACTTCCATCTTCCCGAATCGTCCCAGCAGCGCACCCATCAGGTAATACGAGCCGCGAAGTTTGCTGACCACGTCGTACAGCGCGGAGGAGGACGTCACGCCGGTGGGATCGATGCGCACGACATCAGGACCGATCCACGTACAGACCGCTCCCATCTTTTCGAGTATTTCCAGCATCAGTTTGACGTCGACGATGTCGGGCAGATTGTCTATAGTACACGGGGCGTCCGAGAGCAGCACCGCGGGGAGGATCCCCACTGCCGCGTTTTTACTGCCGCTGACGTAAACTTCACCGTTCAGCGGTACCCCGCCTTCAATTACGAATTTTTCCAATTACACTCACCCTTTTTTGTGCCCCGGCGTCAACCGGAAACGGCTTATCATTGGTATTTTCGGGACAGCCGGCACCACCCGCGCATGTACGCGGGCAATACCGCCAATCACTCTTCTAATATAATATCATATATTTTGCGCGAGAACAATAACTTTTTTCTCAAACTTCCTCGTAAGGAGGCGGCGTGAGCAACATTGCCCTGCGCGCCCGCCGCATTGCCTGCCGCGATGCCGGTGATTGCTCATTTATCCGCGCTTTCGCTCATTTTAAGAAAGGAAAATCTCAAAAAGTGGCGTTTAAAATGAGCAAGAGACATTCATTAAATTTTCAATTTACATACAATGAAAAAGCTTTTTTCGGAAAAGCTTTAATTGCATCTAATTATCTCAAAAGGTACATAAACGATTGATAATATACTTTACGCTCTTTGCGTTCAGTCCAGTTATCGTCGTAATAGGCGGCGTTGGCCTTTTTGTTCTTGACGAACGCTGATATGGCGGATTGAAGTTTCGACATATTCATAGTTTTTAATTCCTCGCTCCCTAATTATTCTCCTCAAAGTTTTCCACCTGTTCCATAACCTTACGGAACACCTCAGGACTGTACTGCGGTGGATATCCATTTTTGACGAGACAAACTTTAATATCGAATTTCAGTTGATCTCGTACGATCTGATTATTCAGCCAGTCTGCAAAGGAAGATTTGGTGTCGATGATTTCTTTAATCTTCTTCGCAAGAGAGCGACATTTATCGTTGACCAATACACCGTCTATGATCTTGTCCTCGCCGTACTCAAAATTGTATTGGTCTCGCAATGCCATCAGAATATCATAAAACGCTTTTTCCTCGAAAGTCAGACCGATTTTGCGGAAACTCTCCCTGTCGGCATTCATATCTCTCAAAATCTTCAATGCCTGTTCGGTCGCGTTTTTGATGATCTCTTCAGAGGTCATCTCCTGTGCTTCGCCGGCTTCTTCTGCAGATAAATGTTTGCGGCGCTCATGATATTCATTGATCGTCGCTTCCAGCATCTCCTGGAATTTCTTAGCCGCCATTTGATTGGTCTTGGCATATTCCTTGATCTGCTTGCGGAGCATTTTTACGAGTAATTCCAACTTGGAAGCCGGCATTTTCACGTCAGAGAGTTTTTCAAAGTATTCGGGGCTGAAAATATCCTCCTGCACTCCGTCTTCCAAAACACTTTCGACTTCGTTATATTTCAGCGCTTCTTCGACCATTTTTGCAACGTGGCAATTCATCGTGTCAGCGTCCACCTCGCTGGTACCGCTCATTTTGCGAACGAAACCGGCTATAGCCATAAAGCACTGTGCGAGTGCGGATTCTTCTTCGCTAAGTTCCCCGGACGGCTGACAAATATCGTACGCCGCGCGCATCCGTTTGACTGTCTTCAGAAAATATGTCTTGAACGATACCGTGCCGACACTTTTCCCGTTTTTGCTTTCGGTCTGCAAGGACTGCGTAGAAATAAAAACGTACTCTGCCGCCTTCGCTAAAAGCCTGTATCTTTCGGCAGGGTCGCCGGCAGGATCAAGAAAAGGCCGCAGGTCATATCCGACAAACAACTGTTGAAGAATCGCTAATTCCTCGCGGAATACCTCCGTTGCCTGTTCCACATCGTCAGCGGTAGGCGCAACGGAACTGTCGCCGCCGTAGATTTTCATCGCCTCGCGCATATTGTCGCGTATACCGATGTAATCCACGATAAGTCCGTATTCTTTACCGGCGTGCTTGCGGTTCACTCGGCTGATCGTCTGGATCAGCATATGTTTTTTCAGCGGCTTGTCGTTGTAAAGATAAGTAAGCGATTCCACGTCAAAACCGGTGATCCACATATCCACGACGATCACGATGCGGAAATTGGACTTTTCCTGCTTGAACGCCGCGTCAAAATCATCGGAACGGCTACTGTTCTTGACACCGCCGAGATAATTATACATATCCTCGGGATCATTGCTTCCGACACTCGAAACCATCGCCATAAAGGGCATGGGCTTTAATTCGCGCAGTTCCTCATCGGTAACGGCTATGCCGTCCGGCGCCTTCTTTTCTACAAACCATTCCGGGTACTTTGCTTTGAATTGTTGAAGCAATTCGTAAGCGATCTTCCTGCTGGAACATACGACCATCGCTTTTTGCACTCTGTCCGGATCATTTGCACAGGAAGACACGTAGTGATCGTGAATATCCACGGCGAGGCGTTCGAGACGAGAGGGCTCGCCCAAAATAACTTCCATGGAACTCATCGCCTTTTTGCTTGCTTCGATATCTTCTTCGGTTGCCCCGTCGTCGGCGCACTGCTTATAATACGCCTCTATTTGGTGTACTTTTTCCTGATCCAGAAGCACTTTTGCAATTCGAGGATGATATTTGATCGAAACGGTAAGCCCGTCGGCAACAGCCTGATCCATGGAATAGCGGTCGATTTCTTCGCCGAAGGTTTGATATGTTTCAGCAATAGGCGTACCGGTAAAACCGACGAACGTCGCGTGCGGGAACGCCTCTCTCAAAACCTTGGCGTAAGGTTTGGAGATCATCGCCTTCATATTATCGTCCGCGTCTTTGCTGAACTGGATCTTCTTCGAGTGGTCAAGCTGTGTGCGGTGCGCCTCGTCCGAAAAACAAATGATATTGGCTCGGTCGTTGATCAAACCGATCTTGTCGTCTTCACGGTCGCAGAATTTCTGAATCGTACAGATATAGAAGCCGCCGCTTTCCCGTGCGCCGAACTCCTCTCTCAGTTTGTTTCGCGTAGGAACGACGTTGACTTCGCCGAGATTCAAAAACTCCTTGCTCTTAGTGAACAACTTCGCACCCTGCTTTTGCAGATCATCGCGGTCAACAATCATAACGATCGTGGGCGAACCGATCTCCGGAACGTCGGTGCATCGCAAAGCAAGCTGTCGGGCAAGGAAGGCCATCGTATACGTCTTTCCACAGCCAGTGGCGCCGAAATAGGTACCGCCCTTGCCGCTCTTTTCTTTTACCGACCTGACTATACTCTGTTTCAGTAAACGCGCGGCAAAGAACTGCGGATAACGGCAGACGATCTCTTTTTCATCGCTGTCATATTCGCCGTCCTGAAAATAGATATAATCCCGGAAGATCTCAAGGAACCGTTCAGGGCTGTAAACACCCTTGATCATCGTTTGCGTTTCTTCAAAGGGGAGTGTCGATACCTTGTCTTCGTCGTTCACACGGCGCCAGGCATAAAAGTGTTCGTACGGAGTGCGCACGGTGCCAAGCCGGGTTTTTACGCCGTCGGAAATGCAGGCCAGCGGACAATAATGAAGCAAATGCGGAATATCACGCCAATAACGAATCGTGATCTGCTCCCAGGCGTCATAGATCGTAGCATTCGCGTCGGCAGGGTTTTTCAGCTCGATCACACACAGAGGCAGTCCGTTGACGTAAAGAAGAATGTCCGGCCTGCGGTTTTCCACCTGACCGTTGTTGGTGTATTCCACGGTATACTGGTTGACGGCACGGAAGATATTGTTGTCCGGCTCTTCAAAGTCAATCAGCGCCACCATGCGGGCTTGTCCGCTTTGGGGCGTGAACTGAATCCCGTCCACCATCCAGCCGTAAACCTTATGTAACGTGGCAAAATCGCTTTCCGCACCGGCAAGGCGTACGGTATCCATGATCTGCCGCACTTCATCGGCGGTCAGATCCGGATTGCTTTTGCTCAGAAACTGCTCCAGATCGTCGGCATACAGCACGTCGCGTTTGGAAGCGCGGGTGATGCTGTTCCCGGCAAGATACTGCCAGCCCTCTTCTTCAAGAAAGGAGAGGAATGCATTTTCATATTCCGACTCGCAATAGCGGCAGTTATAGTTTTTCAATTTTGACATTACCTTGTGCCCCCGTTACTTTTTTCCATCGAAGAAATGCACTGTTTAACAGCATCGCCGAGTTCATCAAGAGTTTGAAATCTTTTTGATTTGTCGGGGTCAGTTCCCTTTGAAATGAACGATTTAATGGTGGGATCGGTTATTTTTGCCCAATTGGACTTACCAGTTAGAATATAAGCAAATAATAATGTTATGGCATAAATCTCGTGTAACAACCCATAATTTCCAAATCCTTCGACCTTGAGTGCCGGATCATTCAGCGATCCTTTGAATTCGGTGTTTTCTGATGTGAGATCGCTCTCTTCAATTTTTACAAGACCAAAATCCGATATTTTTACAATTATCGTATCATCATATATTTTCAACAACACATTTTTGGGACTTATATCACGGTGATAAATATTTTTTGAATGCAAATATCCATAGGCTCGTAACAGTTGAAAAATGATTCTTTTACGAAACGATATCGAGATTGATGCGTTATTTTTAGTGATATACTGCTCAAGAGAACAGTCCATCAATTCCATTATGTATTCATTACGTTCCTCATTAAACGAATACACTTCAACTATGTGCGGAGAATGAAGTTCGTGCATCTCTTCAAATTCGCGTCTGAAGCGCGCAAGTTCTTTCTCGTTTAGGTCCGATTTTGCCCGTTTTAAAACAAAGTCCTTGTGATAAAACTCATCGGTATACCTAAATACTCGTGCGTATGACCCCTCTCCCAAAGATTTCATTCCTACATATATTTTCTCATTTGAATGTGAAACAACAATATGGTCAATTTCATGCGCTTCAAAAGCATCACGTCCTGATATTTTTCTTACTGCAACTAATTGATATCCATCAGGTTCAAGAATTTCATTAAACTTTTCAAGATATTTGCGCCAATCTGACTTTTCATCTCTTACAGCAGGATGAAGCATTTCACAAATAAAACGTAAAATGTATTGATCATCATTGCCATTTGACAGGTGAAATCTTCTATCGGAAAAATACCAATAATCATCCCAATCATTGTTATTTACGGTATGTTGCCAAATATCACCGCTTGCATTTGCAAAGCGATTATCCATTGAAGGCATCTTGTCCAGATCATATAATCTTGCTAAAAAATCGATTTCACTTAATCGTCCATAAATCGGTATTTTAACAGTGTAGCCGTCAATGTATTGCCCGCTTTCACCATCAAATCTCGGTTTATCGAATGGAATCCATATACCGTCTTTGATAATATCAATAATATCTTGCCTGGTTACATCGGTTATGCGATTCATTCTTTTCCTTCCTCCATCGCTCCATCGATCAAAACAGTTCAAATTCAAAAAAGTTATAGCGAAATATGACCACTAAAGCAGTTTGTTCATATCAACTTTATACCCCATTGCATTAAGCTCTTTCAATAACTCAAACTGCCAGTTAGCTGTATTTGTGTATACCACACCGGAAAGATCTGATGGCATTTCCACACCACTATCTGCCAAAAGAACAAGATGATTTCTGCCGAGCTTGCCCATAAAATACCCGGCTTCAAAAACAACATTCTGTCTTGCGCGCGGATTGCCTTCTGATTTGGATTTTTCGCGTCCAATATCATCTGCGGTGAACAAACATATTGCGCCGCCAACATCACTGTAATCTTCAAATTTTTCGATTATTGTGCGCCCTTGATTGGCTTTTTCCGAAAGAACAATAGCTTCTATGCCTTGTTTTTCAATAATGCGTGCAACAGATTCTTTTAATTCACCATCATGCCCATGAACGATAAAAATTTTCTTATTACTAAGCGTTTTTTTACTTTTTTGCACATTTTCGACAGGCTCATCGTCTTCTATCGCCTCCAAAATGTTGTTTAATTGCCCTATTGCAGTTAGTAAACCATTTTTGCATATCTCGCTTTGATCCACAGACGGGGCAAAACCATTTAGTGCTGAATAGTCGAGTTCCCAATATGAAATACTGTTGAATTCTTTGTATTGAAAATCCGATTCTTTAAATATTGTAAGTAAAAACGACTTTGCCTTGTTTTTCCATGTTTTAAAGCCAATATCTTCTGAATCAACTTTGTTATCAATTAACTGTTGTGCTTCACGAATTATTTTCTTTAAACGCTCGATCTTTGTCATTATACTTCCTCCAGCGATCCCTTGATTAGTATTGGGCAGATGTTTTTGATCTGTGTTTTTAGCTGTTCATTGATTTGCTTGCGCATGGTATATGTGTCATAGACTTCGACTATTGCTTTTTGAACCTTGATATCGGGAACCGGAATCATAGTTTCGTAAAACCGTTCGAGATCGAGATTTGTTCGTATGCTGGAATCACTCATAAACCATCCACGTCGGTCACTCTCTGAACGAGAAAACCACATCATAATGTATTCTGATAATACAGACGTGTCTTTTGTCTCAAATACCGAATATGCCGGAGATATAATAATTGGTTCATCATTCATGTATAAAGCAATTCTTATACATTCATCTCTACCTGTTTGCATACCCGAATATGCAAACTGACCCTTTTTTACCAGCTTATAATTGCTTAAATCTACGCCATTAGTGTCAGCAACTGAAGGCATAAACTGTTTTGTAATATTTATACCTTGAACATTCGTGATTATACCACTTTCATTTCTATTGTCAATTTCTTGCAACAGCAATCCAATAGATTTCAAACTGGAGATTTTTTTTATCCTATCGAGTTCAGCATCTACCGACAGTTTCAAATCCTCAAAGCCGCGCTCGTAACTCTGCTGATTGGCGACCATGGCTTTGTAAATGTCAACATATTTCTGCTGTGTCGGCAGGTCGGGAAGTTCAAGTTCAATATCGCACACATCTTCCCAGTTAAACGTTTCCCGCGCTGATCCCCAAGAATTAAAACGAGCATAACGGTCAAATTCAGGACGATTAAAGAACATGAACAAATAATCAGAACTAAGCAGATCTTTTCTTGCAACGCTGAATACGACATACGATGATGAAACAATAAATGTTTTGTCAGTATCATTATGCGCAAGAGTGATTTTCTCGCCGTTTCTGGAGGTTACAGTCACATAGGCAAAAAAGTCAGGACGAACAATTATGTATGGAAAAAGAGAAACTCCTTCCATATCAGCTTTTGTTTCAATAAAAACTTTCTGAATCGATATACCTTTTACATCATCCAATGAATACAGTCCGTCTGAATTTCGAGCATCTTCAAGTTGGATTAATTCTCCGAGTTTGTACTTACTCAATCCCATACCCGATCCCCCTGAACGCTTCTTCCAGCATCTTTTGAGATTCTTTTTCCTGCGCCAGCACGTCCCGCATTTCCTGTTGAATGCGCTTCATCTCCGCCGGGAAGTCGATCTCCAGATCGTGGTCGATGAACTCAATGTACTTGCTGGGAACGAGCGACCAACCGTTCTTTTCGATCTCCGCGATCCCAACGCTGCGGTAAAGCTCCGGCACGGCGTAGTTTGCGCCGTCGACGCCCTCTTCCTGCCAGGTATGATAGATCCTCGCCGCACGCTCGATCTGTTCTGTGATCAGGCGAACTTTCTTTTTGCTCTCGTTTTTGACCGGGTTTTCCGTCCAGGTGCGCAGATCCATAAACAGGATCTCGTGTTCGCGGTTGCGCAGTTTTCTGCCGTGGTAGTCGCCGCCCTTTTTGTTCTGGTTGAGGATCCAAAGCGTCACGCTGATGTCGGTGGTGATAAACAGTTCCCGGGGCAGAATGACAATGGCTTCCACTTTGTCGTTTTGAATCAGCTTTTTGCGAATCTCGACTGTATCGCTGTCTCCCAGCGCACCGTTGGCGAGCAGGAATCCGGCAACGCCGTCCAGCGGCTTCAGGTGCGAAAGCATATGCAGTATCCACGCATAGTTGGCGTTGCTCTCCGGCGGCGTGACGTAGTCCGCCCATCTGGAGTAGATTTTCAGGTTCTCGTCGTACCAGCCCTTCAGATTGAAAGGCGGATTTGCCATGATGTAATTGAAGTACAGTCCTTTATGCAGATCGTGCGTGAAGGAAGAATCCGCTTCGTTACCGAGATTGTGGCTTATCCCGCGCAAGGCGAGATTCATCTTTGCAAGGCGATAGGTCGCCGGCTCTTTTTCCTGCCCGTAAACGTTGATCCGGCTGATGTCGCCGCGCTTTGCTTTTACCAGCTCCGCGCTTTGTATGAACATACCGCCGGAACCGCAGCAGGGATCGTATAACGTGCCGTCGAACGGTTCAATCATAGCAGCGATCAACTGCACAACGTCATGGGGCGTGTAGAATTCGCCTTCTTCCTTCGTTGCATTGACGGCAAATTCTTTGAGGAAATATTCGTACACCCGCCCGATCAGGTCTTTTTCCTCTCCAAACGCCTTATGGCTGATCTTGTTGACCTCGTCAACGACCTTTTTGATGTCGTTTGGTGCGAGATTGCGCGTGGTAAAAGTGCCTTCCACAAAGCACCCTTTCAGCGCTTGACTGTTGGAAGCGATGCTGTGCAAAGCCGTGTCAAGAGCGACGTTCAGCTGCGGAGCCGGCGTGTTGATGATGGTGGACCAGCGGGCTTCGGGAAGCAGATTATAGGTTCCGTCCGTGAAGGTGGGATCGTCGAGGAACGCGGCTTTGATATCCGGATCATCGGGATCAAGCCCCTGAACGATGAGATCATTGCGCAGTTTTTCCACGCCGTCCTCAAACTTTTCGCCGATAAAGCGCAGGAAAACGAGCGTGAGCATCATATCGCGCTTTTCAAAAAATGAGCCGGAATTCCGCGCCGCACGCAAAATATCACGGCACTTGAACAGGATAGAATCCAGATTTATCTTTTCTTCAGCTTTTGCCTTTGCCATAGAGTTTTACCTCACTTTATCGTTTCAGTTGATGAGATTATTGATGATTCGAACCCACAGGGTATCACGCTGACTCTGATTTCGAGCGTCGGGCATCATGACCAACCTGCGGGGGTTCGAATCGAGGCGGTTTTATATCTTGTCGTTCAAATCCGAAAAATCGGTGTTGAACAGGATCTCCTTCGGCAGTTCCTGCTTCTGCAGGAACATCAGCATATAGATCGGGAAGTAGGTGACCTTGCCGTCTGTTTCGACGTTGCCGTTGCAGAAAACGTAGCCCTCTTCGATGCCGTAGTCCGTCAGATTCAGCACGTTATCCATCGCGTTGTGGCGGTAGTA
>JAFZSK010000027.1 GCA_017620915.1 Clostridia bacterium
GCTGCCGCCGAAGCTGCCGCGGCCGCCGAAGCCGCCGCTGCTGCCGAAGCTGCTGCTGCCGCCGAAGCCGCCGCTGCCGCCGAAGCCGCCGCTGCTGCAACTGTCGAAGACCCGGTCACCGTCTACGCGCCCTCCGATACGCCTGCTGTCCCGTCTTCCGCGGCTGCCTCTGCGCCCGCGAGTTCTGCGGGCATTGCCGCCGGAGCTGCTGCCGGCGCCTATATGGCCTCTGCCAGGTCCGCCGACGATAATGTTACAGTCGCGGTCGATAATCCCGCCGACATATATTCATCATTGATCCATACAGACCCCCGCTCGAATCCTGCCGGCGCGGCTGCCGCGGTCTCACGGGATCCGGTCACCGAGCTCATCTACGAAGACCCCAAGACTACTATTCTGGAGGAGCCCAAACCGCCGAAACCGGTCGTAAACAAGACAGACGAAGACGAAGGAAAGAAGAAAAAGAAAGGCTTTATCCTTATCCCGATAATAGGTGTGCTCGCGTTGGCCGCGATCGGCGTCCTGCTGTTTATCCTGCTCAAAAACCCGGGCGGCAAAAACGATAATAAGAACGTTCCCACCGCGGTCGCCGAACCGACGGACACGCCGGAACCGACGGAAGAGCCCACGCCCGCTCCTACTCCGGTCCCTGTCGAGGTGAGCCTTAACGCCAACGGCGGCAGTCTTTCCCAGGATTCCGCGACGGTAAATTATGAGTCATCATACGGCTCGCTGCCTGAACCGGAGCGGGAAGGCTACAAATTCGACGGCTGGTATACGGATGTTACCGGTGGCGACAAAGTCACCGCTTCTTCCAAGGTGAACACATTGGAAGGTCACACATTATACGCGCACTGGAAACTGGAAGAGTATAACGCGAAATGGACTGTGCCTGCGCATGGCGTTATAACGGTCAGCCGTACGTATTCCCCTTACGGGAACGCATCCGTCGGTATACTGAATAACGGCGCGACGATCTATTACAATGATGTACTGAACATCGCGTACAGTACGGAAGCGGGCTGGGGCATAAAAGATTGCGGCGCGTCATCCATTACTGTATTGGGCAATATTACGCCGGCTGAAATATATTTGATAGTTGAAGAAGGCGAATCACACACGTTGTTCTTCAATGCCAACGGCGGTACGTCTATAGAACAGCACAGAAACGTCAAAACGGGTGTTGCCTACGGCACGCTGCCGACTCCGTCCCGCAGCGGATACAGCTTTGACGGCTGGTTCACGGACCTGGGCGGCGGTACCAAAGTGTCCGATACCGTGATCATGGGCAAAGAAAACGTTACGATATATGCGCACTGGACGCTGCTTTCCTACACCGTGAACTGGAGCAACGTCAACCACTGCACTATAACAGTCAAGCGCACGAAATCGCCTAACGCGGGCGCTTCCACTGGTACGATAAGCAGCGGCACCAAAGTGTACTACGGCGATGAACTGAGCGTAAACTACAGCACCGAGGCCGGTTACTATATCGAGAAAAAAGGTCCGACTTCGCTGACGGTGACCGGCGACGTCACGTCCGCGCATATCTATGCCACGGTGAAGTCCAATCCGTCATATACGCTGACGTTCAACGCCAACGGCGGTTCGGTGTCCGAAGCGAGCCGGAGCGTTAAGTCCGGCGTCGCGTACGGCAGTTTGCCTACGCCGACCCGCACCGGATATACGTTTGACGGCTGGTTCACGTCGAAGAGCGGCGGTTCGCAGGTTTCGTCGTCAACGGTGATGGGCGACAGCAACAAGACCGTTTACGCGCACTGGACACTTAAGAGATATACAGTCAACTGGGAGACCGTAAGCAATTGCACGATCACCGTCAAACGCACCGAATCTCCTTACGGCGGCGGATCCGCCAAAGAGATCAAGAGCGGCGAAACGTTATATTACGGCGACAAACTGACCATTACGTATACAAATGTTCCGGCGCACTATCACATCGAGAAGAAAGGCCAGACTTCGATCACCGTTACGCGCAATATCACCAAATCCGATATTTACGCGGTCGTAAAGATCGATACGCAGAAACTGACATTCAACGCTTGCGGTGGCAAGCTGTCCGCTTCCGAATCGTCGCGGGATGTCGCGTACGGCAACAGGTACGGCGACCTGCCCACTCCCACCTGGGAGCATCACGAGTTTGACGGCTGGTACACTGCGGCGTCCGGCGGCACAAAGGTCTCTTCTTCGGCCACGATGGGTACCTCCGATGTGACGCTGTACGCGCACTGGTCGTGGAAAGCGTATACGGTCAAATGGACTGCTGTAAACGGATGTACGATCACGGTAAAACGGACCAGTTCTCCCAACGCGCACGAACGTACCGGCACACTGGACAACGGCGCCAAGATATACTACGGTGATGAACTTACCGTGACCTACACGCCCAAGACCGGATATCATCTTTCTAATAGCGGCAGTACATATTTCCAGGTGACCGGCAACCTGACCTCAGCGAATATTTACGCAAGTGTAGAACTTGGAGAGTATTACGTGTACTTTGATCCCACGAACGGCTCGCTGCCGTCGGGTGTTTCTTCGTTCCGGAAAGTCAAGTACGGCAACAAGATCGGCGACCTGCCCACCCCTGTCTGGTCCGGCCACACATTCAGGGGCTGGTATGAATCGCCGAACGGCAGCGGTTCAAAGGTCACCTCGTCTACAACGATGGGCGCCGGGGACTTATATCTGTATGCGGTGTGGGATTGACCCGCATTTTCTAATAGACGGATCTATTATTTGAAAGAAGGAATTGTCAATGGATTACTGCAAATTCTGTATGTCTCCCATCAAAGAGAACACGCGGTTTTGCATGATTTGCGGAAGGAACCAGGACGAGGAAGTACCGCCGCATCATTTGTTGCCCGGTACGGTATTGAAGAATCGCTTTATTGTCGGTACGGCGCTGGGCGAAGGCGGCTTCGGCATCACGTACATCGGTCACGACATACTGTTTGACGGCAAGATCGCCATAAAAGAGTATTATCCCAACGGTTACGCCAACAGAAGCAACACATTCTCCTCCACAGTTTCCACCGGCTTTACGGCTGAGCGCAAAGAATTTTTCGAAAAGGGCAAACAGCGCTTCCTGGACGAAGCCAAGACGCTGGCCCGCTTCCGGAACGAGGAAGGTATTGTCAACGTACGCGACTTCTTCGAGGAGAACAACACGGCGTATATCGTGATGGAGTACGTTGACGGCGAGACGCTGAAAGATATCATTGCTCAAAAAGGCAAGCTCGCGCCGGACGCGACGGTATCGCTGTTGATGCCCGTGATGGAATCGCTGAAAAAAGTCCACGCGCAGGGCCTGATCCACCGCGATATTTCGCCGGACAATATTATGGTTGCCAGCGACAAGGTCAAACTGCTGGATTTCGGCGCAGCGCGGTCTATGTCAGCGGTCGCCAACAAGAGCCTCTCTGTCGTACTGAAACCGGGCTACGCGCCGGAGGAGCAGTACCGCAGCAGAGGCAACCAGGGCCCGTGGACCGATGTGTACGCGCTGTGCGCCACAATGTACAAGTGCATTACCGGCGTGACGCCCGACGACGCTACGCAGCGCGTGTACAGCGACGATACAAAACGGCCGAGCGAGCTGGGCATTGAGATAGATCCGAAAATAGAGGCTGCGATTCTAAAAGGCATGGCGGTCAATCAAAACGAGCGCTTCCAAAGTATCGACGAACTGCTGGCAGCGCTCAAAGAAAGCCGTAAAGGCGCGATCATCCCGATTAAAAAAGCACTTGCCGCGGCTATTGCGGGAACTGCCGCTGCCGGTGCTGCCGCCGCGGCTGTCAATTCCGGCACTGCCGGTGCGGCGAAAGCAGCCGGTGCCGCGGCTACTGTTACCGGAGCCGATCTGGCGGCGGTTGGTTCTAAAGCCGCCGGAGCGTCCGGAGAAGCCGATAAAGTGACCTGGCTTTTAGATAATGGCCGTAAGAACAATTCGGCGGGCAAGAACAGAGCCGGCGATGATGACGAAAAGAAGAAAAAGAAGGCTTTCATCCTGATACCGATCATCGGCGTGCTGGCACTGGCGCTGATCGCAGGATCGCTGATCTTCCTGCTCAAAGGCAAGGGCAACAAAAAAGCCGGCGGCGATAACACTGTTGCCGCCCCGACTCAGACCGCAACAGCTGAGCCCACGAAAGCAGCAACGCCGGAATCAACCAAAGGCCCCGCCGCTACTTCTACGCCTGAACCCGCAACAGCGCCAACTGAAGAACCAAACGCCACACCCACTGCGGCGCCGACAGAAGGTCCGACCGCTGAGCCTACTGCGGCCCCGACAGAAGGTCCGACCGCGGTACCGACGGCAACGCCTACACCAAAACCTACTGACGCACCCACGCCTGAGCCTACCGCAAAAGTGGTCACGGTCTCTTTCGACGCGGGCGAAGGCAGTGTTTCGCAGACCTCATCGAAAGTATCCGTCGGATCGAATTACGGTTCGTTGCCGACGCCTACGCGCACAGGCTATACTTTTGACGGCTGGTACACGGCAGCGAGCGGCGGCATCAAAGTTACCTCCGGCTCCGGCGTGTCAAATACATCGAATCACACGCTGTACGCGCACTGGAATCCGAATTCATATACAGTCACTTTAAACGCCAACGGCGGATCGGTTTCTTCCGGTTCTAAATCAGTGAAGTACGACGCGACGTACGGTACTTTGCCTGTGCCGACGCGGAACGGCTACAGCTTTGATGGCTGGTTTACCGAGGACGGCACAGCGGTAACCAGCAGCACCGTTGTAAAGACCGCGGCCAACCACACGCTGTACGCCGCCTGGCTCGGAGAAGGCTTGAATGTATCTTTTGACGCCAACGGCGGTTCGGTCTCACAAACATCTAAATCGGTCACATTTGATTCGACTTATGGTTCTCTGCCTACGCCGACACGAACAGGGTACAGTTTTGACGGCTGGTTCACAGCAGCCAGCGGGGGAACTAAGGTTACTTCCAGTACGAAGGTCACCAACAGTTCCAACCATAAATTGTACGCACACTGGACCGCAAATAAGTATACCGTAAGCCTTAATTCCGCCGGCGGTTCTATCAGTCAAAGTTCGAAAGAAGTAACATTCGATTCGACTTACGGGACGTTGCCGCCGCCGACGCGAACCGGCTACACCTTTGGCGGCTGGTACACTTCTTCGAGCGGCGGTTCGAAAGTAACAAGCAGCACGAAAGTGACGACTGCATCGGATCATACGCTGTATGCGCACTGGTCGGTGAACTCGTATACCGTTACCTGGAATACGGTGAGCAACTGCACGATCACGGTCAAGCGTACCAGCTCGCCCAACGGCGGCGCGGCAACCGGGAATCTGAACAGTGGCGACACTGTGTACTATGGCGATAAGCTGAGCGTGACGTACACTCCGGCGAATGGATATATACTCACCAATAATGGTTCAACATCCATTACTGTCAGCCGCAATATTACTTCCAGTGATATCTATGCAACAGTAGAGCCGAATACCTACACGTTATTCTTCGATGCTAACGGCGGTTCAGTATCTACATCGAGCAAAAGCGTCAAATACGGCAACTCGTACGGTTCTTTGCCAACTCCGACAAGAGATTACTATGACTTTCTTGGTTGGTACACGTCCCCAAGCGGAGGAACGAAGGTAACCTCGTCAACGACGATGGATGCATCAAATGTCACCTTGTATGCACATTGGTCACAGCATGATATTCTTGGATGGGCTCTTGCCAGTGATGTTCCCAGCGATGCGCAGATAGTTGATCAGAAATGGACATATACGCGTACTCAAACAAAGGAAAGTACCAATTCCAGCGAAAGCGGCTGGACTCAGACTGGCAGTTATTGGAAGGAGACAGGCACTGGTTACAGAAACTACGCAACGTTCCCAAGCGGATATGATACAAACAATGAGTATTATACCAGTTTTTACTCTTCCGGATACAGTTCCAGCGAAACATCAACAACAAAGAGAGTAGTATCCAATACTTGGGAAGGGTATATTTACTGGCACTGGATGTACAGTGTGGTTTATGCTTCAGGCACAACGAGAGCAATCTCATCGATGAAGGGGACATTCGGGTCAGGTAATTTTGTGTATAAGTACTTTTACGCCATGGCATCCGATGTTGATTGCCCGTATCTGGATAAATTGTATTGTAATTCTCAAAACATAGAGAGTTACAACTGTAAAACACTTGTCAACCAATACGCATCGAGCTGGGATAAATCAAATAGTACCAGCGGACTTGGTACAGATAGATTTTTTAGATTCAGTTATTACCGCAGTACCTATACGGATTATCAGAAGATATTCCAATACAAGAAGGTTACATACGAAGAATCATATTCTATCGTTTACAGCGGTGGGGAAATATCCGACGTGCAAAAATGGGTCAGGTATAGATTAAAATAAAATCGGAGATAATAATGACCTACTGTCGGTTCTGCATGTCACCAATCGAAGAAAGCGCGAGTATCTGCCCGACCTGCGGCAAAATCCAGGGCGGCGATATTCCGCTGCTCCATCTGCGCTCCGGCACGGTACTGAACGGACGTTACTTAGTTGGCGCCGTGCTGGGCGAAGGCGGTTTCGGTATAACTTATATCGGCGCGATCGGGCCGCTTTCCTCTGTTTTTAACGGAACAGCGCCTAATATCAAATTGATGAAGATCAATTTCACGGGGACGAACCATCAGGTGGGCGCGTATACTCCGATTGCCTGTGTTGTTGACTTTTCGTCTTATGCGGTCGGCAGCACATACTTCACCAGCGACGATACTGAAATAACATGTCATGGAACGAGTGTGCAGTATTATGTCAGGTTCTGAGACAATGAAACACAGAAGAGCGTTTTTTGATCAAGAGGTGATCCTAAATGAAGATCTGTCAGCAATGCGGAACACAACTCAGAGATGAGGCGGAGTCCTGTTATTTCTGCGGGCGGAAACAGAGCGTTCCGTTCAAAGCGCCGCAAAACGAGCCACGGAACGATTCCGATCCGAAAACCGTGATGCTAGACGGTCCCGAGCCCATAAAAGAGTACGCGCCGAAAAACAAGCCGCGGAACAGCGATGCGGCAGATACGAACAAACGGGACAACCGGAAGGGCGTTGTCCTCGTGATCATTACGGTCCTGCTGCTGGCGCTGATCGGCGGAACGGTCACTTACCTGGTTTTGAACGGCAAAAGCGGCAAAGGCGGCGATGGCAGCACGGACGACAACACGGTCTCACACGCTACAAACGCGCCGGACACGACTGATGACCCGAATGCGACCGCGGAGCCGGAAGAGCCCCCGATGTTTAAAATAGGCGTGATCCTGCTTCACGATGAGCTGTCGCCTTATGACAACAATTTCATCGTTGCCGTCAAAGCGGCGCAAAAAGAGCTGGGATTGACCGACGCACAGGTCGTCATCCGGCGTAACGTCGCTGAGGGAAACGAAAGCTACGAAGCCGCCAGGGAGCTGGTCGCGAAAGGCTGCGACGTGATCTTTGCGGACAGTTTAGGCCACGAGGATTACATGATCAAAGCCGCAAAAGAATTTCATGATGTGCAGTTCTGCCACGCGACCGGCACAAAGGCACACACGGAGAAACTGACCAACTACCACAACGCGTACGCGGCGATCTACGACGGAAGGTATCTTACAGGTATTGCCGCCGGTCTGAAGCTGGAGGATATGATGTCAAAGGATCCCGCGGTCGTACCGAAGATCGGTTTTGTCGGGGCGTTTAGTTATGCCGAGGTGATATCGAGCTACACCGCGTTCTATCTAGGCGTTAAGGAGATCGTGCCCGAGGTGACGATGGAAGTCGAATTCACCGGCTCCTGGTATGATGAAGCCAGGGAAAAAGCAGCTGCCAATGACCTGATCTCCCGCGGCTGTGTTATTATCAGCCAGTATGCGGATTCTATTGGCGCCCCTTCGGCTTGCGAGAGCGCGGGCGTGATCAATGTGGCGTACAACACCGACAATACCGGACTCTGCCCGAATACATTTCTGATCGGCTCGCGGATCAACTGGACGCCGTACTTTAAGTACATCTGCACGCAGGCGCTGAACGGAGATCCGATCGATACCGACTGGGTCGGGACGATGAAAAACGGCGCGGTGGAGATATTTGGGCTTAATAATTCGATTGCCGCACCGGATACCCAGACTAAGGTCAATCAATCATCGGATCTGCTCAAAATAGGCATGAAGCATGTTTTTGACGCGACCAAATTTACTGTTGACGGCAAGTTTCTCATTGCATATCGGGCGGACGTTGACTTCGACTATAATTACGCTCCCGATACCGAGGCGATCAGCGGAGGATACTTCCACGAGTCGGAATACCGGTCCGCGCCGTATTTCGATATTGCAGAGATCGACGGGATAACGTTATTAAACATCGTACTTTAGTTATCTGATAAATAAAATGGAGGAGAAAAAAATGAGAAGTGCAAAAAAGGCATTTGTGATGCTGGTCTTGGTTATGACAGCGGCGATCGTTCTTACGGCATGCGCTGGCGTCGATGTCAAACACATTCATTCGTACGGCGATTGGGTCGTGAAGGTCAAACCAACCTGTACAGAGGATGGTATTAGGCAGCGTGACTGCGCCTGCGGTGATATTCAGGAGGATACCATTCCTGCCACAGGGCATGTCATAGTAGATGATGCTGCATTTGAACCAACGTGTACTACAGAGGGAAAAACTGCGGGTTCGCATTGTTCCGAATGCGGAGAAGTGTTTGTAGCGCAGGAGATCATTCCGGCAAAAGGTCATATTTACACGGAGGAAGTAACAAAAGTTGCTACCGGAACCGTGAAAGGCACAAAGAAATACAAATGCAGCGTTTGCGGCGACACATATGAAGAAGAATACGAAGCAACGAAGCTTACTTCAGAAGAACTGTATGCACTGGCCGAGAAAACGGTTGTTGAAATAACAACATATAATAAAAACGGCGAAGGATTATCGCTTGGCTCCGGATTCATTATCAGTGCAGACGGTCAGGTAGTAACCAATTTCCATGTTATCGATGAAGCATACAAAATCGTTGTGGACTACAATAACAGAAATTACGAAGTTCAGAAAATCATATCTTACAGCAGCGAACTAGATCTGGCGATTCTTAAAATCAATCTGTCTGATGCGCCGTTTGTTGTTATGAATGAAGATCTGCAGCCGGGCGGTTCTGCTGTGTATGCGGTGGGCTCTTCTGAAGGTTATACATTGTCGTTCTCTGCGGGGACTATCGCGTCACCGGAAAGAGTATTTGACGGAGTACACTATATTCAACACAGTTCGGCTATTTCACACGGCAACTCCGGCGGCCCGCTGTTCAATTCTTACGGCGAAGTGATCGGTATTAATACTTCGACAGATGTTGATGGCCAAAATCTCAATTTTGCAATAATGGTGTCTGAATTGAAGAGATTGCCTCAAAACAGCGAAATGACAATGGCAGAGTATTATGAAAAAGAGGGACCGGTTTTCGAAGTATTGCCGTTCGATTATATTGTTAACGAACGCGAAAACAATAATATGTTATCTATAGCGCAGACTATCACCAAAAACGGAACTACAATTTCAGGTGTACTCACAAATGAAGAAGACTGGGATTTCTATAAAATAACAATTGGCCCTCATCAGACATTATATGCCATCATGATTCCTTCAATTGCTCTTGATGCCGAAGGTATTTTATGCGCTTTGGTAGATTCGGATTTATCTGTTCTTGATGCCGGAACAAAAACAGATTTCGGCGAGTCGAGAGTGAATGCGCTTTTTTATGAAAACGACAGCAACTATTCTGTTTCGGTGTATTATTTAATGCTTTTCGATGAAGACTATTATTTCAAATCAGTAGCGGCAAATTACAATGTATTTTTCTACGTGAAATAATTAATCTAATACTGCTCGATATCCACACGCTCGACGTGTTCGACGCTGCCGGCCAGGAACTTGCTGCCCAGCGCGCGGAACTTGTCGGCGGAGTCAGAGGTGAAGAAGCGGATGCTGACGTTGGCGCCCGGAAGGACCGGAGCCGCGGCGGCATCTGTTTTTTGTGCGGGCTCGGCGTTGACGTCAACGTTCCCGGCGTTGTCCCCGCGCAGCAGTCCACGCTCGCGCAGTACTCGCTGTACGGCGGCGGCAACCACGGACGCGGAATTGATCAGCGTGACGCGGCGGCCCATGACCCGGGAGATCGCGGGGGCGAGCAGCGGATAATGCGTGCAGCCCAGCACCAGCGTGTCGATGCCGGCGTCTTTGAGCGGGGCGAGGTATTTGCGGGCGGTGAGGCGGGCAACGTCGTTGTCCCACCAGCCCTCCTCGGCCAGCGATACGAACAGGGGGCAGGCAACGCCGAAATAATTGACATCATTGCGGCCGGCGGCAACAGCGGCGCGCTCGATCGCCCGCTTATATACTTCGCTGCCGATCGTGGCGGGAGTGCCGATGACCCCGATGCGCCCGGTCTTCGTGGCGGCAACGGCGGCAACGGAACCCGGTTCGACCACTTCGATGATCGGCAGTTCGAACGTGCGGCGCACGGTGTCAAGGCTGCAGGCGCTGGCGGTGTTGCACGCGATCACGATGGCCTTTACCCCTTTTGAAAGCAGGAAATTCACGTCCTGGAGCGTGTAGCGCAATACGGTCTCGGGGGATTTGGTGCCGTAGGGCGTGCGGCCGCTGTCGCCGAAATAGACCAGATTTTCGCCGGGCAGCAGGCGGTGTATCTCCCGCAGCACGGTGAGGCCGCCGAGACCGGAATCGAATATGCCGATCGGGGCGTCACCCGCCGCCGTGACGGGGGACAGACCCTTGTTTTGGACGGGGGACAGACCCCCGTTTTGGGCGTCGGTGGCCGCCGTCATCGGAAGCACCTCTTGTCCGCGTCGTGGCGCTCGAACGCCAGCGAAATGAGCCGGTCGAGCAGCTCGCTGTAGCTCACGCCGTCGCTGACCGCCAGTTTGGGATACATGCTGCATTCGGTGAAGCCGGGCAGGGTGTTGATCTCGTTGAGCAGTATCGTGCCGTCCTTTTTATAGAAGAAGTCAACGCGGGACAGCCCCGCGCCCTCGATCGCCTTGAACGCTCTGACCGCCAGCGCTTTGATCTCCTCCAGCTTCTCCGGAGGCACGGCGGCGGGGATGATGCACTCGTTCATGCCGTCAACATACTTCGAATCGTAATCATAGAAATCCGTGACCGTGGAGCGAACTTCGCCGGGGGTGAAGGCGGAGGCGTCGGAGTTGCCGATCACGCCGCACTCGATCTCGCGGCATTCCACATAGGGCTCGATCAGTGCTTTCTTATCATATTTCAGCGACTCGGCCAGCGCCGCGGGCAATTCCGCCGCGCTCCGGACCTTTCCCACGCCCACCGAGGAACCGCAGTTGGCGGGCTTGACGAAGCAGGGGAACCCGAAACGCGCCTCGACTTCGGCCGCATACGCCGCGGGATCGCGCTCGAAAACATCTTTATATGCGATAATATAATCGACCTGCGGCAGGCCGGCTTTGCCGAACTGGACCTTTGCGAAAGCTTTGTCCATGCCGCACGCGGAGGCATACACGCCGCAGCCCACGTACGGAATGCCCAGCAGTTCAAAAAGCCCCTGGACCGTGCCGTCTTCGCCGTTGTACCCGTGCAGCACCGGGAAGATGCAGTCGCACTGCTGGATCGCGGCCAGCGCCAGATCGAGGCTGTTGTGCCCCTCCGCAGGTGTGAAGTTGTTCTCCTTGTACGCTTCTTCTACCCATTTGTCCCCCGGAATGTGCGAAACAGGCCCCGAATAGGGGAGCCAGTCGCCGCGGTACGTGATGCCGACGGTGACGATATCGTATTTGGTCTTGTCCAGATTTTTAATGATGCAGGACGCGGACACGCAGGAGACGCGGTGCTCGGTGGAGCGGCCGCCGAAAATGACGGCGATCTTCAGCTTTTTGGATTTTTTCGTGGAGCTTTTCTGAGATGCATTCTGAGGTTTTGGCAAGGTCAACACTTCCGTATCTTTTGTGATCGCGGCACTGCCCGGGGGCATCCGGGGAGAGGCCGCATTATTATTAATTATTATACACTCTTGCCCGCCGCCGTTACAAGTGATAAAATTGACAAATAACAGATTTTACGCGCGGCCGCGGCGGTTTTTCGGCGTTTTCCGCGCGATCCGGAGGCAATATGAAGAGCGAGCGTCGATTCGAACCGGTGACGGTCAACAAAAAAGCGGAACGCGGCATTCGCGCCGGCCATCCGTGGGTGTACGGTGCGGAGCTGGTGCGCGGCGTGCCGGAGGGTTTTGAGAA
>JAFZSK010000028.1 GCA_017620915.1 Clostridia bacterium
AACCGTTCGTCATCGTACTGGACGGCATTCAGGATCCGCATAATATGGGGGCAATAATCCGCACCGCCGACGCGGTCGGCGCGCACGGTGTCATCGTGCCCAAACGCCGCTCCTGTGCATTGACCGGGGCGGTGGCCAAAGCTTCCGCCGGCGCGCTGGCGCATGTGCCGGTGGCGCGGGTGGTCAATATTGTCCGTACGCTGGAAATGCTCAAAGCCGAGGGCCTGTGGGTCGCCGGGACTGATCTTTCCGGGGAGACCGAGTTCTTTAACGCGGATCTGAATTGTCCGCTGGCGCTGGTGATCGGCAGCGAAGGCGAGGGAATGGCGGAACTGACCCGGAAGAACTGCGACTTCGTATTGACCATCCCGATGAAAGGACAGGTCACCTCGCTGAACGCGTCCGTTGCCGCCGGTGTCGTGATGTATGAAGTATTCCGGCAGCGCCGGGGCTAAAACACAGCGTAAACAGAAAGAGTATATTCGATGTCAATAGATCAATACCGTAAAATACTGAATACACCGCAATTCGAGGCGGTCACATACGGCGACGGTCCTATGCTGGTGCTGGCAGGTGCCGGCAGCGGCAAAACGCGCGTACTTACGTATCGCTTCGCTTATCTGGTCAGCGAACTGGGTGTACCCGCGCAGAATATTCTGGCCATCACATTCACCAATAAAGCCGCCGCGGAAATGAAAAGACGTATCTGCGCGCTGCTGGGCGATGTGGTCAATTATTACTCCTGGATCGGCACGTTCCACGCCTGCTGCGGCCGGATACTGCGCCGCCATGCCGAACTCCTGGGCTATACGCCGGCGTTCACGATATATGCGGACGCGGAATCGCTGGAGACCGTTAAAGCGGCGCTGAAACGGCTTAACCTGGATGAAAAGAGTTATCCCGCCAAAATGTTCCGCGCGCAGATCGAGCATTTTAAAGAGCGCATGGTGACGCCGGAGCAGGCTGCCAAAGAAGCGGATGATTTCACATCGCGCCTCACGGCAAAAGTTTACCTGGAATATCAGGAGATCCTGCGCACTACCAACTGCATGGATTTCGACGACATGATCCTGAATGTGATCCGGCTCTGGGAAGAGCATCCGGAGATCCTGCAGTACTACCAGGCGTTTTTCCGCTATGTGCTGGTGGATGAATATCAGGACACCAACCGGATGCAGCACCGGCTGATCAGAATGCTGACCGGCCGCGACGGCAATCTGTGCGTCGTGGGCGACGATGACCAGAGCATATACAGCTTCCGCGGCGCCGTAGTAGAAAATATCCTGTCGTTCGAGGCGGAGCATCCCGGCGCCAAAGTGGTCAAGCTCGAGCAGAATTACCGCTCCACCGGCCGGATCCTGAAGGTGGCCAACGACGTGATCAGCCGCAACCGCACGCGCACTGGCAAAAAACTCTGGACTGAGGCTTCGGCCGGCGATGAAGTCATATGCTACAATGCCGCGGACCACAACGATGAAGCGGATTTTATCTGCGGCGAGATCAAGCGCCAGGTGGATTCCGGATTTATGACATATTCGGATTTTCTCGTGCTGTACCGGGTCAACGCGTTGTCGGCCGGCATCGAGCGCAGCCTCACGCGGCTCCGCATTCCATACAAAGTCTACGGCGGCATGAAATTCTACGACCGCAAGGAGATCAAGGATCTGGTGGCGTATCTGCGGCTGCTGGGCAACCCCTCCGACGAATCCTCGCTTCGGCGCATAATAAACGTGCCGAAGCGCGGCATCGGCGATACGACCGTGGAGCGGTTGTCGCTGGCGGCGCGGGCGGAAGGCGTCAGCATGTACGAAGTGCTGGGCCATGTTGACCGCCGGCCCGAACTGGCGCGGGCAATGGACAAATTGACCGAGTTCTATAAACTTATGGAAAAGCTGCGGGCGCTGCTGCCGCAATACACCTCGCTCACGGATTACGTATCGTTCCTGATCGAACTCACCGGGCTCGCGGAGGAATACCGGATCGAAAATACGCCGGAAGGCGACGCCAAAGTCGAAAACCTCAAAGAGTTCCTGTCGGTGACGCGCACCTTCGAAGACGCGTTGGAAGAAGAGTATGACACCGCGGACAAGATATTCTACCAGTTCCTGGAGTCGGTCTCGCTGAATACCGAATCGGACGGCCAGAACGATCCGGACGCGGACGCGGATTCTAAAGTGACCCTGTCCACGATCCACAGCGCCAAAGGCCTGGAGTATCCGGTGGTGTTCGTTGCGGGTCTGGAGGAAGGCGTGTTTCCGTCAATGCAGTCCCTGGATGCCCACAGCTCTCTGGACGAGGAGCGCCGGCTGATGTACGTGGCGGTAACGCGGGCCAAGCAGAAACTGTATCTGTCGTGTGCCGCCTGGCGCATGCTGTACGGCAAATCGGCGCAGTACCAGCAGTCGCGCTTCCTGAAAGATATTCCGGCGGAGGATCTAAAAATCAAAGGATACGGCGCCGGACGGGGCAGTTCGTACGGCTTGGGCGGATACGGCGGCAGTTCGTACGGCAGCGGGTACGGCCGTTCAAAGTCATACAGCGATAAGCCCGCGGCACCGGTCAAGCGCGGGTATGATATTACTATTCCGCCCGCGGTCAAACACACGGACAACGGAAACAACGCAGGCAGCGGCGCGGATTCCGTTCGCGATTCCGGCGCGAGTTCGTACGGCGGGAGCCGCTTCGGCCGCTTCATTTCAACTCCGCCGTCCGGTGCGGATTATCTAACTACCGTCACTGAAGGGCAGCGCGTGCGCCACAAAAAGTTCGGAGACGGCAGTGTGGTCAAAGTGACCGGCGAAGGGGCAGATACCGTAGTGGAGATCGTGTTCGACCGCGGCGGAATGAAGCGGCTGATGTTGACCTATGCCAAGCTGGTCGCAGCCGAATAAAGTGATTGAGTATGAAATATATCGTAAACCGATGAAATACAGAGGATGCGCGAGATATATTCAAAAAACTGCAAAAATCGCGGCTTGTATTGACGCCGGTATGTTGGTATAGTACGCATAGCTGTTAGCACTCATAGCTGTTGAGTGCTAAAAGCACCAGATCAGATGATTTCATTTGAAACAGGAGGAAAAACAAAATGACGATCAAACCTTTAGGCGACAAGGTTGCCATCAAAATGCTGGAAACCGAAGAGACCACGAAGAGCGGCATTATTCTGCCGGGTTCCGCTAAAGAAAAACCCCAGCTGGCTGAGGTCGTGGCGGTAGGTCCGGGCGCTGTTGTGGACGGCAGACTGGTTCCCATGGAAGTTAAAGTAGGCGATAAGGTGCTCACCAGCAAATACGCGGGCACCGAATATAAATTCGAAGGCGTGGAGTATACGATCCTCAAGCAGGGCGATATTCTGGCAGTCGTAACGGATTGATGATCGGAGGCAATCATTATGGCAAAAGAAATCAAATTCAGTGAAGAATCCAGAAAAGCGCTGGTAAAGGGTGTTGACCAGCTGGCCGATACCGTAAAGATCACACTGGGACCCAAGGGCCGCAACGTTGTCCTTGATAAAAAGTACGGCGCGCCGCTCATCACCAACGACGGCGTAACGATCGCAAAAGAGATCGAATTTGAAGACCGCTTCATGAACATGGGCGCGCAGCTGGTGAAGGAAGTCGCCACGAAGACCAACGACGTGGCCGGCGACGGTACTACCACCGCGACGCTGCTGGCGCAGGCGATCATCCGGGAAGGCCTGAAGAATATTGCTGCCGGCGCAAATCCGATGATCCTGAAGAAGGGTATCGCGAAAGCCGTTGACGCCACCGTCGAGAGCATCCGGGAAGACAGCGTCAAAGTGCGCGGCCGCGAGGACATTGCCCGCGTTGCCGCCGTTTCCGCCAACGACGAATCTGTCGGCGAGATGGTAGCCAGCGCGATGGAAAAAGTGACCAACGACGGTGTCATCACCGTGGAAGAGTCCAAGACCATGGGCACCAACCTTGAAGTAGTGGAAGGCATGCAGTTCGACCGCGGCTATGTGTCCGCGTACATGGCTACCGATACGGACAAGATGGAAGCTGTACTGGACGATCCGTACATCCTGATCACCGATAAGAAGATCTCCAACATCCAGGAAGTGCTGCCCGTTCTGGAGCAGATCCTGCAGCAGGGCAAGAAACTGCTGATCATCGCGGAAGATGTGGAAGGCGAAGCGCTGGCGACGCTGGTCGTGAACAAGCTCCGCGGCAACTTCACCTGCGTGGCGGTCAAAGCCCCGGGCTTCGGCGACAGACGCAAAGAGATGCTGAGAGATATCGCGATCCTGACCGGCGGTGAAGTCATCACCGAAGAACTGGGTCTGGATCTTAAAGAGACGCAGATCAGCCAACTGGGCCGTGCGAGACAGGTCAAAGTGGCGAAAGAGAACACCATCATCGTGGACGGCGCCGGCGATAAAGACGAGATCGCGAAACGCATCCAGGCTATCCGCAACCAGATCGCCGAGACCACCTCGGATTTCGACAGAGAGAAGCTGCAGGAGCGGCTGGCTAAACTGGCCGGCGGCGTGGCGGTCATCCAGGTGGGCGCCGCTACCGAGATTGAAATGAAAGAAAAGAAACTGCGAATGGAAGACGCGCTGGCCGCAACGAAAGCCGCAGTCGAAGAGGGCATCGTGGCCGGCGGCGGTACCGCGTATCTCGACGCGATCCCGAAGGTGGCCAAGCTGCTCAAGACCACGACCGGCGATGAGAAGACCGGCGTGCAGATCGTGCTTAAGGCGCTTGAAGAGCCTGTATTCCAGATCGCGGTCAACGCGGGCCTTGAAGGCGCGGTCATCGTGGACAAAGTCATGAACGCGAAACCCGGCTACGGTTACGACGTGATCTCCGAGAAGATCTCCGATATGATTGCGGTGGGTATCGTTGACCCGGCCAAGGTCACCCGCAGCGCGCTGCAGAACGCGGCCTCCGTGGCGGCTACGCTGCTCACCACCGAAGCGGTAGTGGCGGACATTCCCGAGCCCGAGCCGGCACAGCCCGCGGGCGGCGGAATGGGCGGAATGTATTAAGCCGTTCCCTAATAATTGAATCAAATCAGACGGCCGGGGAGGCGATAAGCTTCCCCGGCTTTCTTTTTTGCTTATTGCTTTTCTTCCAGAGAACGCATAAAATACAAACAGTATACGCGTAAATATAAGCAGAAGGGAACTCCGACAATGAGCAAAAAGCAGGACAACAAACCGAGTTTCAAAGAGCGTTTCCGCTACTGGTTCGACAACCGCATGTCCCGCGGCAGTTTGGGCCTGATCCGCATCCTGGTGATCGCCACGCTGTTCGTGATCGCGGTCATCGCCGTGCTGATCCTGATCTGCGGTTTCAGCGAGGACGGCGAAGCGGGCGGCGTATTCTGGGATACCGCATCCACGGTCATCAACGCCTGGATGCCCTCCTTTGAAGACGGCAGCATCGGCTACATCATACTGATGGCGGTAGCGGCGATCGCGGGCCTGCTGGTCACCAGCGTATTGATCGGTATCTTTTCCACGGCGATCGAAGAGAAGATCACCGGACTGAAGAACGGCAATTCCTCCATAATAGAAGAAGACCATATCGTCGTGCTGGGGTATTCCGAAGGCGAATTTACGCTGATCCGGCAGCTGGTGGAAGCATCCGCGGATGACAAGCGCTGCATCGTCGTGGCCGGGGACGCGGAACGGTCCGAGATGGAAGACGCGATCCGGGACAATATCGACATACCGAAAAATGTCCGGCTGGTCTGCCGCAATATTGACATCTACGACCCGGTATCGGTCAAAAAATGCTGCATAGATAAAGCGCAGGCGGTGATCGTAAATCCGGGCAACGACGTTGACACCGTAAAAGCGCTGCTGGCGGTCTCATCGATCCTCGGCACGGACAATCACGATGTTTACGTATGTGCCGTAGTTGCCCACGCGAGCCGCATTTTCCCCGACGCGTTCAATAAAGAGCACAACATCACTCAACTCTTGGCCAATCGCGTCCTGTCTAAAGTTATTGCCCATTCGTGCACGCAGCCCGGTCTGTCGCAGACGCTGATGGAATTCCTGGATTATGACGGCTGCAATCTGTATGAAGTCGAACTGGCGGACGCCGCGGGGCTCACATTTAAGGAACTTACGTCGCGGCTTTCGGGCGGCGTTCCAATCGGTATATTTAAAGACGGAAAATACCTGCTGGATCCGGAGCGCGGCTGCACGGTCGGAGCAGGGGAAAAACTGCTGGTGTTTACGGAAGATCCCGGCAAACTTACGCTGGAGACCGCCGCGGAAGTGCCGCTGCGGCTCGCCGAAAATACCGCCCGGGAGCATCATAAAGAACCGACGCTCATCCTCGGCGTCAACGAAGAGATCAACACCGTGCTGGAGGAACTGCCGGACAACGCGGAAGTCCGCATCGCCGGCGCGGATGAAGAGGCCAGGCAGCGGATCCTGGAGTGCCGCGATAAACTGATAAGCGAAGGCCGCCCGGATTTTTCTATCGAATTTGTGCGAGATACAGTGCCGCGGCATCTCGATTCGCTGGAGGCGATCATCGGAGATTCGGCGCACGTCGTGCTGCTCAACGACCATGAGATGGACGAGGATGAGGCTGACGCGGAGAACATCATGCGCATACTCAATCTCAGAGCGATCCGGGATAAAAAGCAATTGACGTTCAGCATCACCGCGGAGCTGCGGCGTGAACTCAGTCAGCGGCTTGTTGACTCGGGCGATCACACGGATTTCGTAGTAGCGTCGAATATGGTATCGCTGTTCCTGTCTCAGCTGGCCGATCGGCCGAGCCTCGAATCGGTCTTCCGCGAGCTGCTCTCGAACGAAGGCTGCGAGATCTACCTGAGGAGCGCCCGGGAGCTGTGTTTCGAGCGCGAACTGACGGTCCGCGAGGCGCGTGTTGCCGCGCTGGCGCAGGGGTACGTACTGATCGGACTGATGGACGAGAACAACGGCGAGACGACGCCGGTATTCGACCCGCCGCTGGATAAACAACTGACAATGGACGATAAAGACCGGCTGATCGTGATCGGCCGCAACTGATATTGCAGCCGGGAACGCGCAGAAACGCGATATAAACAGGGCTTACGCATGAACGCGTTAAGCACAGTCTAAGCACCGTTATTGCTCGAATCCGCGACCGGCTGCATCTGAGAACTGCGCGAAAACCCAAATGTAAGACAATTACGCCAGTTTGAGACGTATTGTCTTAGATTTTGAAGGCTGAAGCGGGTAAAAATAAGACAAAGCAGCTCATTTGAACAACCTTGTCTTATTATGAACGTAGATTTGCCCCTGAAATGAGCGAGAATGACAGACAAAAACACTCGTTTGAGCGAATTTGTCTTACTTTTCTGAAAACGCAGGCCGCAGACGGGAGTATCATTTGTGCGCATCCTTGCGTTCATGCGTAAGCCCTGGATATTTGAAAAATAATGCTTGACGGAGCATATAATTGTTGGTAGAATAACTGCAATATAAGTTCCGCCGGAGCTTATGTTGACTACGCGAAGAACGAGGGTGATGTCGATGCTGAAGAACGAACGCAAAGCGAACAACGCTTCCGCGCTTTATTATTCCGCATTCTATTATTTTGACTCCCGCACGCGCAGCCTTCGATGGCGGAAGTTCTGATCTCCTTTTATCCGGCGCTTTTTCGCCGGAAAACCGCTTCAACTGTTATTTATATATTTATTTCCAGCGTCGGCCGGTGCCAGCGCAGTTTTGGCGTATTGGACCGCCGAAAGGGAGAACCATATGATAGTAGTACTCAAATCAAATATCGATTCGGATAAACAGCTAAAGCTCGTAGAATGGCTGAAGGGCCAGGGCCTGGGCGTGCATATTTCCGCCGGTGAATTCCGTACGGTGCTCGGTCTGATCGGCGACACCAGCAAGGTGGATATGGAGCTGATCGAGAGTCTGGACATCGTGGATTCGGTCAAACGCGTGACGGAGACCTTCAAGCGCGCGGGCCGTTCTTTCCATCCTGAGGATACGGTAGTGCGCGTCGGAGACGTGCGCATCGGCGGCGGCAATTTCTGCATGATCGCCGGACCGTGCTCCGTGGAGACCGAGGAGCAGATCGTGGCGGTGGCCAAAGCGGTAAAAGCCGCGGGTGCCAACATACTCCGCGGCGGCGCGTTCAAGCCCCGCACTTCGCCTTACGATTTTCAGGGGCTGAAGGCAAACGGACTGGAACTGCTCAAGATCGCCCGGGCAGAGACGGGGCTGCCCATCGTTTCCGAAATAATGAGCGCCCACGATCTGCCGCTGTTCGAGGATGTTGACATCCTGCAGGTGGGAGCTCGGAATATGCAGAATTTCGACCTGCTCAACGAACTTGGAAAG
Organism: Clostridia bacterium; assembly: GCA_017620915.1. Lineage (GTDB taxonomy): Bacteria > Bacillota > Clostridia > UBA1212 > UBA1255 > UBA1255. Next base: position 8,333 of record JAFZSK010000028.1, read on the forward strand.
TCGGGCAAGCCGGTGCTGCTGAAGCGCGGTCTGGCCAACACGCTCAAAGAACTGTTGATGAGTGCGGAATATATAATTGCGGGCGGCAACGAGCAGGTGATCCTGTGCGAACGCGGCATCCGCACTTTCAGCGACTACTACCGCAATACGCTGGATCTGTCCGCGGTGCCGATGCTGCATGAACTGTCGCATCTGCCGGTGATCGTTGACCCAAGCCATGCCACGGGGATCGCCCGCATGGTGCCGTCGATGGCGCTGGCGGCGGTGGCGGCCGGAGCGGACGGCCTTATTATCGAAGTGCACAACGATCCCATACACGCGCTGTGCGACGGTGCCCAGTCGCTGCGGCCGGATGAGTATGACGAACTTGCAGGCAGGATCAGAAAACTGCGGGAGGCGCTCAGATGACAGCGGGCATCGTGGGTCTGGGGCTGATCGGAGGCTCCTTCGCAAAAGCGTATAAAGCCGCGGGACACCGGGTGCTGGCGGCCAACCGCACCGGCAGTGTGCTGAAGTACGCGCTGCTGTCGGGGGATGTGGACGCTGAGCTCACCGCGGACAATATTGCCGAATGCGACCTCCTGATATTATGTATCTATCCGGAAGCCGTGACGGAATACCTGCGGGAACACGCCGGCCGCATCAGTGAAGGAACGCTGGTGATCGATACCTGCGGCACCAAACGCGCCGTGGTGGAGTCTTGCATGGCGCTGGCGGAGCAGTATGGCTTTACGTTCGTGGGCGGCCATCCGATGGCGGGCACGCAGTTTTCGGGGTATAAGTATTCCCGCGCGGATCTATTCCGCGGTGCCGCGATGGTGATCGTGCCGCCGGATTTCGGCGATATAGCGCTGCTCAGCAAGGTCAAGGAACTGCTGGCGCCCGCGGGGTTCGGCATCATCCATGTGACCACCGCCGAAGAGCACGACCGCGCGATCGCGTTCACGTCGCAGCTGACACATCTGGTGTCCAACGCGTATGTGAAGAGCCATACGGCCGCGCAGCTGAAGGGCTTTACCGGCGGCAGCTACCGGGACATGACGCGGGTGGCGTGGCTGAATCCCGATATGTGGGCGGAACTGTTTCTGGAGAACGCGGACAATCTCAGCGCCGAACTCTCCGGACTCATCACGGAACTGGAGAAATACAAGAGTGCGATCGAGGCGGGCGACCGGGAGACGTTGACCGCGCTGCTGGCCGAGGGGCGGCGCATCAAAGAGGAGGCGGAGGGCAAATGAAGACCGTACATATTGACGCTTCCGCGCCGTACGATGTGCTGATCGAAAGCGGGCTCCTGGATGAACTGGGACCGCGCGTTGCGGCAATTTCCGGCATCCGCAAAGTGCTGCTGGTCTCCGACGATACGGTCAATGCGCTGTACGGCAATCGTGCCGCAGACAGTCTGCGGCAAGCCGGGATCAGCGTGGATACATTCGTGTTCCCGCACGGCGAAGCATTCAAGAATTTAGAAGTATACGGCGAGCTGCTGGAAAAGGCGCTAACGGCGGGCATCACGCGTACGGATGCGTTTGTCGCACTGGGCGGCGGCGTGGTCGGAGACCTGACCGGTTTTGCGGCGGCCACATTCAAACGCGGCATCCGGTTCATCCAGGTGCCTACCACTTTGCTGGCGTCGGTGGACGCGTCGGTGGGCGGCAAGACCGCGGTGGATCTGCCCGGCGGCAAAAACCAGGTCGGGGCGTTTCACCAGCCCGCGCTGGTGCTGTGCGACCCGTGCACACTGGAGACGCTTCCGGAAGAACAGTTTTTGTCCGGCTGCGGCGAAGTGATCAAATACGGACTGCTGGCGGGCGGCGAACTGTTTGAAATTCTGAAGGCTTGCGAGGGGCCCGCGGGGCTCAAAGCGGATATAGAAAACGTGATCGCGCGCTGTGTGGAACTGAAACGGGACTACGTTCAGGCGGACGAATTCGATACCGGCGTGCGGATGCTGCTCAACCTGGGGCACACCTTCGGGCACGCGGCGGAAGTGTTGTCCGGATATAAATTGACTCACGGCGGCGCGGTGGCGGCGGGTATGGCGGTGGTAACGCGGGCCGCGGTCAAACGCGGATATTGCCGGCCGGAAACGCTGGGACAATTGCTCTCGCAGCTGGAACGCTTCGACCTGCCGGCGTCGCTTCCGTATCGCGCCGCGGAACTGCTGCCCGTGATCCGCGGTGACAAAAAAGCCGCGGGCGGCAATATAAATCTGATCGTGCCGGAAGCGCAGGGCCGTGTCCGGGTGCTATCAACGGCGATCCCGGAACTGGAAGGCTGGCTGCGGGACGGAGGTGCCGAATGAACCGCTGTGGAACGGTAAAACGGTACGCTGTCCGGGTACCGTCATCCAAGTCGATCGCGCACCGGCTGCTGATCTGTGCGGCGTTGTCCACAGCGCCGTCAGTGATACGTGTGTACCGGCCTTCCGCGGACGTGGAAGCCACAGTATCGTGTCTCGCGGCGCTGGGTGCGTCGATCACGATCGAACGCAGCAATACTGACGGTCTGACGCTGTACCGGATCAATCCGATCGCTTTGAACAATGCGGCGCCCGCGGGCATCCGCGAACTGCATACCGGGGAAAGCGGTTCTACGCTCCGTTTTCTGCTGCCGGTGGCGGCGGCGCTGGGCGTTGACGCCCGGTTCATTTGCGAGGGCCGGCTGCCCGAACGGCCGCTGGGGCCGCTGCTTGACGCCCTGCGGCTGGGCGGTGTGACCGCGGTAAAAGACGGCAATACCATCACTGTATCCGGCCGCCTGCACGCAGGCAATTACGCATTGCCGGGCAACATCTCTTCGCAGTTTGTGACCGGCATGCTGCTGGCATTGCCGCTGATCGAAGGCGTGAGTACGCTGAAGGTCGAAGGCCGGCTGGAATCGGCGGATTATGTGAGATTGACACTGGACGCGCTGCGGCGGTCCGGCATCGAAATAAAGCGCGAATGCAGTCTGTACCGTGTGCCCGGCGGACAGAAATACTGCCTGAGCGGCGATATAACAATAGAGGGCGACTGGTCCGGAGCGGCATTCCTGCTGTGCGCGGGCGCGGCTTCCGAAGCGGGCGTGAAGGTCTGCGGACTGGATCCGGCGTCCGCTCAGGGCGACCGGCGGATCATAGATATATTACGTGCGTTCGGCGCGGTCGTTGAGACTGCCGCGGACCGGGTGACGGCACGCAAAGGCGAACTGCACGCTATCTCGCTGGACGCGTCGGATATCCCGGATCTGGTGCCGGCGATCGCGGCGCTGGCGGCGCAGGTGAAAGGCGAGACTGTCATAAAAGGCGCGGCGCGGCTGCGGCTCAAAGAATCGGACCGGCTGGAGACCACGGCGGCAATGCTGCGCGCACTGGGTGGCACGGTCGCGGTCAACGACGACGGCCTGACTATCACCGGCGGCAAACTTACGGGCGGCAATACGGATTCGTACGGCGATCACCGGATCGCCATGGCGGCGGCGGTGGCATCTATGGGCTGCGCTGCGCCCGTTACCGTAGGCGGCGCGGATTGTGTAACAAAATCTTACCCGCACTTTTGGGAAGATCTTCAACGGGCCACAGGCCTATAACGGAGGAATTATGGGATCCGGTTACGGCGAAAACATTAAATTGACTATCTTCGGTCAATCGCATTCCGAAGCCATCGGCATGGTACTGGAAGGCCTGCCGGCGGGCGTAAAGCTGGATATCGACGCCATCGAGCGCTTCTTGGCGCGGCGCGCGCCGGGCAATTCACCGCTGTCCACTCCGCGCAAAGAAGCGGACAAGCCGGTATTCGTGAGCGGCCTGTCGGACGGCTGTACCTGCGGCGCGCCACTCACCGCGCTGATCTATAACACCGACGTACGGCCCGGAGATTATGAACCGTATAAGAACGTGCCGCGGCCCGGCCACGCTGATTATACTGCGAGCGTGAAATATGGCGGCTACGCCGACTATTCCGGCGGTGGGCATTTTTCCGGACGGCTGACGGCGCCGCTGTGCGTGGCCGGCGCGATCTGCATGCAGCTGCTGAGTGCGGAAGGCATTACTGTAAAAGCGCGCATCGCCGAGATCGGCGGCATCGCGGGAGACGAGGCGCAGATGCTGGAGGCGGTCGCGTATGCCAAAGCCGCCGGCGATTCCGTGGGCGGGATCGTGGAGTGCGTCGTTGACGGATCGCCCGCCGGACTGGGCGATCCCATGTTCGGAGGAATGGAGAACCGTATTGCCGCCGCGGTGTTCGCAATTCCCGCGGTGAAAGGCATCGAATTCGGCGAAGGCTTCAACGCCGCCCGGCTCAAAGGCAGTGAGAACAATGACGGCTTCCGGGTGAGCGGCGGTCGTGTCGTGACCGAGAGCAACCACGCCGGCGGGATCCTGGGCGGGATCACCAATGGCATGCCGCTCGTATTCAGAGTCGCATTCAAACCCACGCCATCCATCGCGCTTTCGCAGCACAGCGTGGAGCTGGATAAATTGACCGATACGGATGTTTGCGTGGGCGGGCGGCACGATCCGTGCGTTGTCCCCAGAGCGGTGCCGTGCGTGGAAGCCGCCGCGGCGCTGGCGGTGTACGACGCGTTCCTGGGCCGCAAGCGCGAAATGTGAGAGGAGCGTCAATATGGACATTTCCGATTACAGAAAACACATCGACGAGATAGACGATCAGATCGTGCGGCTGTTCGCGGAGCGGATGGCAACGGCGAAAGAGATCGGCGAATACAAACGCGGCCACGGACTGCCGGTAGGCGATGCGCGTCGGGAGCTGGAAGTGCTCAGCGAAGTGGAGGCCAAGACTCCGGAAGAACTGCGCCGCTACTCACGCCAGCTGTACATGCTGCTGTTCGAACTCAGCCGTTCATACCAGAAAAGTATTTTGCGCTGCGGCCTCATCGGGCGGAAGCTGGGCCACAGCCTGTCGCCCGAGCTGCATAAAGTGTTCGGCACGTACGAGTACAAACTGTTTGAACTGGAAGAGGCCGATGTGGCGCCGTTTTTGAAGCAGGGCGAGTTTGACGCGCTGAACGTGACCGTGCCGTATAAAAAACTTGCCGCCGCGTGTATGGACGAACTGTCCGACGTGGCGCGGGAACTGGGCTCGGTCAACACAGTGCTCCGCCGGCCGGACGGCTCGCTGTACGGCGACAATACCGACGTTTTCGGAGCGGCCGAACTGCTGCGGCATACCGGTTTTGCGTTTGCGGGCAATAAGGCACTGGTCCTCGGCAGCGGCGGCGCCTCCGCGGCAGTCTGCAGAGCGCTGAAAGACCTCGGTGCGAGCCCCGTTGTCATCAGCCGTTCCGGTATTGACAATTATGAAAACATCGAACGCCATTCGGACGCCCGCGTACTGGTCAACGCCACTCCCGTCGGCATGTATCCCGACGTTGACCGGGCGCCGGTAGACCTGGCACGGCTGCCGGGACTTGAACTTATAGTAGATCTCATTTATAATCCGTACCGTACGCGGCTGCTGGAGCAGGCAGAAGCGCGGGGCATCGCCGCGTACAACGGTCTCCGTATGCTGGCGGCGCAGGGCCTCCGGGCGTCGGAACTGTTCACCGGCAAAGAACTGCCGCTGTCGCTGATCGATGAAGCGACGGACAAACTGGCGGCGATACTGAACGGCAGTACGGATGGTCCGGAAAAGCACGTTAACGGACGCAAACCTTTGTTCATGGTGCTGAACGGCCCGAACATAAATATGCTGGGCATCCGGGAACCCGAAGTGTACGGAAAGCGCGACTACCGGGCGCTGCTGGATTATATTGAAAACAGTGCCGCGGAACTGGGCGTCGGCGTGCGCTGCTACCAGTCGAACCATGAAGGGGAACTGGTAGACCTCATTCAGGCGGCGCGGGGGCAGTTCGACGGCATCGTCATCAACCCCGCGGCATACACCCACACCAGCGTGGCGATACTGGATGCGTTGAAGGCGGCGGAATTGCCCGCAGTGGAAGTGCACATCTCCGACATTGCCGCCCGCGAGTCCTTCCGGCAGATATCGTACGCCGGAATGGCCTGCATAAAGGCCTATGCGGGGCTGGGATTCGAAGGCTACCGGAAAGCGCTGGAGTTTTTGAAGGCATATAATGACAGCGCGGAGAACGATGCGGCCCGGCGCGAACTGGTGGAGGACCGGCGATGGCGCGGGGAAAGCAGACCTGTACGATAATAAAACATGAATAATACCAAACAAACACATACACACAGACCAAAAGCAACACGGTAACACGGAAAAACGGAAAGGATGGTTACAATGAAACGCTTAAAAGAAATCCCTTACAAGATCTACTTAGACGAGAAAGAGATCCCGAACGCCTGGTACAACCTGCGCTCGGCGATGATCAACAAACCGGCGCCGCTGCTCAATCCGGGCACGCTGAAACCGATGACGGCGGAAGAACTGGCTCCCGTTTTTTGCGATGAACTGATCGCGCAGGAGCTGGACAACGACACCGAGTATTTCCCGATCCCCGAAGAAGTGCTGAACTTCTATAAGATGTACCGGCCTTCGCCGCTGGTGCGCGCGTACTTTCTGGAGAAGGCACTGGGCACACCCGCGCACATTTATTACAAGTTCGAGGGCAACAACACCAGCGGTTCCCACAAACTGAACTCCGCCATTGCCCAGGCGTACTACGCCAAGAAGCAGGGGCTCAAGGGCGTTACCACCGAGACCGGTGCGGGGCAGTGGGGCACGGCGCTGTCAATGGCATGCGCGTACTTCGATCTGGACTGCAAGGTTTTCATGGTCAAAGTATCTTACGAGCAGAAGCCGCACCGCCGCGAAGTGATGCGCACGTACGGTGCTTCCGTCACGCCCTCGCCGTCGGAATCCACGAATATCGGACGCAAGATCCTGGCGGAGTTCCCGGGCACCACCGGCAGTCTGGGCTGCGCCATTTCCGAAGCGGTGGAAGTCGCGGTGTCAACGCCCGGCTACCGCTACGTGCTGGGCAGTGTGCTGAACCAGGTGCTGCTGCATCAGAGCGTGATCGGTCTGGAGACTCAGGCGGCGCTGGACAAGATCGGCGTAAAACCGGATATCGTAATCGGCTGCGCGGGCGGCGGTTCCAATCTGGGCGGCCTTATCTCGCCGTTCATGCGGGACAAGATCAAGGGCAAACTGGATTGCCGCATCGTGGCGGTGGAACCGATGTCCTGCCCGAGCTTTACGCGCGGTATTTACGCATACGATTTCTGCGATACGGGCAAAGTCTGCCCGCTCGCCAAGATGTACACGCTGGGCAGCGGCTTCATTCCGGCGCCCAACCACGCCGGCGGCCTGAGATATCACGGAATGAGTTCGGTATTGTCCCAGCTGTACGATGACGGGCTGATGGAAGCGGTATCCGTGCCGCAGACCGAAGTGTTCAAGGCCGCGGAACTGTTTGCCCGCACCGAAGGCACACTGCCGGCGCCGGAAAGCTCCCACGCGATCAAAGTCGCTATCGACGAGGCGCTCAAATGCCGTGAGACGGGAGAGGCGAAGAATATCGTATTCGGCCTCACCGGCACGGGGTACTTCGACATGGTGGCGTACGAGAAATTCCACGACGGACTGATGAGCGATTACCGGCCTTCCGACGAGGAGCTGGCAAAGAGCTTCGCCACGCTGCCGAAGGTGTGAGCCAAGGCGGACAATGAAGGAATGAGCCTGAAAAATGGCGCAAAAAGGTATTGACAGCACAGACAACAGAAGCAGGGCGAAAGCGGCCGTCGCGATAATTGCGGCGGTCGTGTTCGCCCTGTTGACGCTGTCTGCAGGCGTGTACGAACTGAGCCGCGGCGGTGCGATCCTGAAAGGCGGCGCTCCGGCGCTGGAAGAACAGGCGGCAACGCTCAAAAACTCGGTATTATCCGGCATGTTCGGCGCTTCGGGCAATCCGGACGTGATCATCGGCCGGGAAGGCTGGCTGTACTACGCGCCGACGCTGGATGATTACCTGGGCAGCGGCGGGCTGACTGACGCGGAACTGGATACGGTCGCGCGGCGCCTGGCTGAAGTGCGTAAGTACTGTGCGGCGCATGGCGCGGAGTTTATTTTCGTATGCGTCCCTAACAAGAATACGGTGTATCCCGACTATATGCCGGCGTATCTGCGTTCCGCCCGCTGTACGGATACCAATTTGAGCCGGCTGCTGCCGCGGCTGGCCGGAGCCGGCATCGAGGCACCGGATCTGGCCGGATCGATGTCGCAGGCAGAGTGTTCGTCCGGCAGCGCGGTGCTTTATTATAAGACCGACACCCACTGGAACGCGCGCGGCGCCGCGGTGTGCGTTGACTGGCTGCTGGACAAACTGGACGTGGGCGGGGACAGATACGCGGCGCTCACGGCGGCAAATATTTTAATGCGCGGCGGCGATCTGTATAAACTGCTGTATCCGGCGGCGGAGGGCATTGACAGCGACGTTTGGTTCGACGTGACTCCGATGTACAGCTACGGCGAGCCACCGCAGTCAATGATGGATATGGATATTGTCACCGACAACCCGGCGGCGGAGGGACGGATCCTGGTGTTCCGCGATTCGTTCGGCTCCGCGCTGGTGCCGCTGCTCTCTGAACGGTTCGGGCATGCGAGATACCTGCGGGGCGACGCGCCGTACGACTTTACAAAGGTTCTTACCGAACAGCCGGACACGGTGATACTGGTGCTGGCGGAGCGCAACCTGTGCCGGCTTCTGGAGTGTGGATTCAATGGAGTCAATATTTAAAAACAACTATTCTCATATCAACTCGCGCCGCGGGCGGCGGACAATTGCGCTCGTGCTCGTGCTGTTCTGCGTCTGTTTTGCCGCCTGCCGGAGTTCAAAAAAAAGCGCGGCGGAGGGCATAAAACTCGCCGGCGGCCGCACGCTGGAAATGGGTGTGCCACTCGACGAAACGCCGTTTGAGGGCCTGCTGGAGCGCCAGGAGAGCAACAGCTGCATCGGCAGCGGCACCGATGTATATTACAAGTACGAAGGCTTCAGCGTCACGGCATACCCGGACGGAAAAGGTGGCCATTATGTCGGGATGATCAAGATAATCGGCACCGGCATCGAAACGCTCAGCGGGCTGCGGGTAGGGATGACATACGAAGAAGTAAAAGCTAAGATACACAGCTCGTTTTCCGAAGATGCCGGCATTATATCATATACTGCAGATGACGGATCCAGAGTTATGGTTTATTGTGAACAATCCGGAGAAGTGACCCGGATCATAATGGAAAAATCTTAAAAAAACGCAAAAAAGTGTTGACAACCCACATTCCGGTATGGTATCATGCGCTCTGCGGGTCAAGTAGAAGGTTCGCTTCTCACCTCGCGGGACGTTGACGCCCCCGGGTAACGCATTGATACAGGCCGGAAGGTCTATGTGTTTCAGTGTATTCAGCGAACCGATCTTGCTCGGTTCGCTATTTTTATTGCGGAGGTGTCTGCTATTAACAAAGACGGTTTACTGATCAATGAAGAGATTCGCGAGAAAGAGCTGCGTCTTATTGACGAAAACGGCAGTGTGCTCGGTATAATGTCTGCGCGGGAAGCACAGCTTATCGCCAACGAGCACGAAACGGACCTGGTTCTCATTGCTCCCAACGCCGTTCCGCCCGTATGCAAACTGATGGACTATAAAAAGTATGTGTTTGACCAGGCGAAAAAAGAGCGCGAGGCGCGCAAGAATCAGAAGGTCGTTGACATCAAGGAAGTCCGGCTGACAGTCGGCATCGGCGATCACGACTTCAACGTCAAACTCAGGAGCGCGCAGAAGTTCCTGGAAGACGGCGATAAGGTGAAAGTCACGGTGCGCTTCGGCGGACGGGAAATGAAATACACCAACGAGGGAGAGATCCTCATCGATAAGATGGCCGAGGGCCTGAAAGAGTTCGGCACGATGGATAAACGCCCCAAACTCGAAGGCAAACGCATGTCAGCCCTCATTAATCCAAAGTAAAACTGATCAGTTGATTTGATCTGAAATTAAGCAAGACCCAAACGGATGATACGAAAGGAAATGATTCAAAATGCCGAAAGTAAAGACACACAGCGCTACTAAAAAAAGATTCAGACTGAGCGCTAACGGTAAAGTAAAAATGAGCCACGCCTGCAGACGTCACAGACTGGTAACCAAACCCCGCAAAGCCAAGAAGGGCCACAAGATCGGTGTGTACGCATCGGATGCCAATGCCGCTACCGTGAAGAAAATGATGCCCTACGCGAAGTAAGAGAAGGAGGTAGTTACAATGTCTAGAGTCAAGAATTCCGTTGCCACCAGAGCAAGACGCAAGAGAACTCTCAAGCTGGCTAAAGGCTATTTCGGCAGAAAGAGCACCGTTTTCAAAACCGCTAACCAGGCTGTCATCAAGTCCGCGATGTACGCATACCGCGACAGAAGACAGAATAAGCGCAATTTCAGAAAACTCTGGATCATCCGCATCAACGCTGCCGCCAGAGAGAACGGTATGTCCTACAGCACGTTCATGCACGCGCTCAAGGAAAACAACATCGCCCTCGACAGAAAAGTCCTGGCCGATATGGCGGTCACCGACAAAGCCGGTTTCGCGAAACTGGTGGAGCAGGTCAAAGCCTGAGCTTAACAAAATTTAAACACTGACGCTTCGGGAACGCTTTCGAGCCGGTTTCCGGAGCGTTTATTTCGAGCGGAGCGATAATAAGTGAGTTATTCCGACCATAATGACATCAACTATGTGGGCAGCCTGACGGACAAGCGCGTGGTGTTTGTCCGCGGTCTGTCGCGCCGCAAAAGCAAGCCCGGCTGTGACTGCTTCTTTCTGGAAGGCGAGCGCGCGGTATCCGAAGTGCCGCTGAAGCAGGGGAGCATCGATACGCTGGTGCTGAGCCGCAGCTATGTGGAGGGCGTTGACAGCCAGTACGGACGGTTTGCCATCATCCGCAAGCTGCAGAACTGCGGCGCACATACGCTGTATGTCACGGACAAAGTATTCGCGGCGATCACCGGTACCGTGAATCCACAGGGCATCGCGGCGGTGGTCAATAAACCCCGCTTCGGCACGCTCGAGCAGCTGCTGCCGAAAGTGAAACGCGTCCTAGTGCTGGAAAATCTGCAGGATCCGGGCAATCTGGGCACCTGCATCCGCACCGCTGACGCGTTCGGCTTCGATGCGGTGATCTGCACGGACAACTGTGCGGATGTCTACAATCAGAAGGTGCTGCGCTCTACGGTCGGTTCGCTTTTCCACATCCCCGTGCTGGAGTTTAACGAGGGCATTTTCAAACTGTCCGTGAAGCTGAAGGCCGCGGGGCTGTATATTTACGGTGCGGATCCGCGGGGCGGGACCAGCAGTGTTGACCGTCGGTTCGGAGAAGGCCGCACCGCCATCGTCATCGGCAACGAAGCCCGGGGCCTGTCCGATGCCGCCCGCGCTGTTTCGGATGAACTGGTGACGATACCCATGGCCGGCAGCGCCGAGTCGCTGAATGCCGCCATTGCCGCCGCGGTGCTGATGTACGAATTGTCCGTCCGCCGCCCGCAGAAATAAACTATATTAATTGACCGGAGTGAAACAGAATATGAAACTGTACGAAAAATGGATCGCTAAACTGAAAGCCGGCACTAGCGCGCAGGTGGATGCGCTGCTGGCGGATTACTATGCCAAAGAGACCGAAGTGTACAAGCAGATTCTGGCGGAGAAAGCGGAGACTTTCACCGGAACCGCCGCGGAGTTCGGTGCGAAATACGGGATCAGCGATTACGAGATCGGCGCGTTTATGGAAGGCATCAACACTTCGCTGGCCGAACCTCAGGACGTTAAAGAGATCGATCTCGACACGCCGCTGAATTTCACCATCGTATGGCGCGAACTGTACAAGAACATGCTGAAGGCGAAGGCAGACTGGCTGTACAACCTGCCGGAATGGGACAATTTCTACAATGAAGACGAGCGCCGCGAGATCACGCGGGAGTTCCGTCAATCGCAGCAGGTCCACCACGTAAAAGTCGGACGCAACGACCCGTGTCCCTGCGGCAGCGGCAAGAAATACAAAAACTGCTGCGGCATGGAATAATCAATCACTTTGATTAAGATAATTGAATATTGCGCGTTTTAGATACCCGCCAGCAGGGCCGTCATGTCACGTGCGACCTCGGCGGGTATTGCTATTGTCCCGGACGCGCAGCTGAGCAGCGCCAGCGCGGCGGAAAGCGCGACGCGGAGTTCCGGAGCGGAGAGCCGCACGCCGGAAAGCGCGTTCGACAGCACTTCGCCCAGTTCCGCGTCCATCGCGTCGGTGTTGATCGCGGCGTGTTTAATTATGCCGTTTTCTACGAACAGTTCCGCGGACACGGTGCCCCAGCCGAAACGGCGTTCCACGAATGCGTTGAAGGGGAGCGACTCGCCGTAGCGCCATTCCCAGGACGCGAATTTCTGATAGCGCCGGTAAAAATCATCGCTGCCGGGCAGTGTGGGGTCGGTGGACCACAACGGGATCGTATCGCCCCCGGAATCCAGGTCGGTGCGCAGGGCGTTGACGCGCAACGGGGAGGCGGGGACAATGCCGCGCTCCGAAAGATATTGACCAAACGCTTCTATGAGGCGGTCCGACAGCGCCGTAATAGTGAGCGCAGGTGACAACTCTTTCAGGTTGACAACGCGCGACCGTACAGAACTGACGCCTTTCGCCTCCAGTTTAGCGGGGGAAACGTTTAAATATCTGCCCATTTTGTCCAGATCCGCGTCCACCAGCAGTGTGCCGTGCATCAGACCGGCGTGCTTGGTGAACCGGAACGCGTTGCCTGAGAATTTTCGTCCGTCACTTGTGACTATATCGTTGCGGCCGTTGACCGCGGCGTCAATACCGAAACTCCGCACCGCCTGTGCGATCAGTTCGCGCCAGTTGATCCGTTCGTACTCGTCACGGGGGGCAATGAACGTAAAACACAGATTCCCCAGATCATGGAACACGGCGCCGCCGCCGGAAGTCCGCCGCACCAGCGTACCGCCTTCCTGTTCGAGCAGTTCCGTCCGCACTTCACGCCAGGCGTTTTGGGATTTGCCGATGACCACCGTATTCTGATTCTGCCACAGATACATTATGACGGAACCGGTCTGCTCCGTTCGCTCGAACAGCAGATCCTCCAGCGCCAGATTGAAGCGCGGGTCGACCGAGCCGGATATGTAGATTTCTGCATTTAAAAGGCTGTTCATTTTGTGTGTTTCCTTGAATGCTGCGGGAATTACTGCCGGAGGTCCGGCGGCAACGGTTTCATTTTATACTTGCCGGGCGGGAATGTAAAGATTCTTTCAGTTTTAAAGCTCTGCTCCCGATTTCGTGGAAAATCACAGCCACGTGACTGACGTCGTTCACTCGTATTTACCCTCAGCCCGTCTTTTTCATTGTGGCTGCTTTGTTTTCATTTTTTTAACCATATTTGGTATAAATAGTCTGAACTCACGTGGTTTAATACCAGTTTTTCCTTGCTCTCGCTCATTTTCAAAAACGCAAAACTCAAATAATGGTATAAAAGTATTGACTTAGATTAAGTCAATCCTATCTTTCGGAACGCTCTTGGTATAAATAAATGAATCTAAAGCCATTTGATCCTAATCGCTCAAAATTTGATAGAGCCGTTAATCGAGAGAAGGCGCCCAATCTGGTATAAAACGATCATTAAATTATAGTTTTATCCAAGTAATCAATACGCACCGGCATGCAGATTCACTTAGAAGGCGCCATCGATCGTTCGGCTTGATCCCTGCGAAGGCGTAAGCGGATCCGAAGTCAAGCCGGCAATTGACAACCGCCGCATTCTGTGCTATTTTATCCATTGACAGAACGTACAGAAAGGCGCGTAATTATGAGCATGATAAACGCGTATGTCAAATTCAGGACTTCCGCCACCAGCGGCACCGAAGCGCGGCTGATACTGCGCAATGCTTCGTATCCGGAAAAGCACCGGGGGTTCAACGCAATTGTCCGCGAGGGCACGGCGGAGTTTGAAATTGACCGGCTGGCGGTCGGCGCGGAATATGTCTGGACGCTGGTCACCTGCGCGGACAGCGGCGCGGTCCAGTTTGAAGAACACGGCAAGATCACGGTCTTTCGCCGGCGCGGATGCGGAGATCCCGGCGGGTCTGCGGAGGATTTCGGCGGCGCGGTGATCAGCGGCGATCTTACCGGTTGTCAAGTATTGAAATTCGCGGTCCGTTAGTGTACAATCTTATTGTGCGAACGACGCTCCGCAGAGACTTTACGCAGACATCAGGAGACAGCAGCCGAATGGCCGAGAATGAATCGTATTTAACTGAAAATGACGAGATGATCGTGACCGACGAGGCGCTGGCCGTTATCGCCGGTATGGCGGCTATGGAAGTCAACGGTGTGGCCGGCATGAGCAGCGGCTTCACCGGCGGTCTGGCGGAGGTGCTCGGCAAGACCAATCTGTCCAAAGGCGTAAAAGTGGTGTCCCGGGAGGGTGTAACGACCGTTGACATTTATGTGATCATCCGCTACGGTTTCCGGATACCCGAAGTGGCGTTCGACATTCAGGAGCATGTGAAAAGCAACATCGAAAATCAGGCCGGCGTGCTGGTGGATTCCGTCAATATCCACGTTCAGGGCGTTGACTTTTCCGAAGCAAAGGAGGAAGGCAATTGAACTTTTTCTTTCGTGTATTGACGGCGATCTACGCCCTGATCTCCGCGTTTCTGAGCGCGCTGGTGATGATATCGCCCTTTTCGGACAAAGGTCTGATGAAGAATTTCCTGGACTGGGCGGACATCACGCTGTACCGTTCGGACAAATATAATATCGTCGTATTTCTGGCAGGTCTGCTGCTGCTTCTGCTGAACCTGTTCATACTGTTTTCCGGCCTGCGCTTCCGGCGCGTCAATAAATACATCTGCTTCAAAAACGACGGCGGCCAGGTGCGCGTGTCGTCCAACTCCGTGGAAAACATTGCCCTGGGTCTGGCCCGCAAGAGCCACAGCGTGCGTGAAGCTAAATCCAAAGTGCGCTTTCGCAACAACGCCGTGGAGATCCTGATGAAATTGTCCGTTTACCCGGATACCCACGTGCCCAACCTGTCCAAACTGCTGCAGAACCAGATAAAGGATTCCGTGGAGAGCATGACCGAACTTACCGTCAGCCACGTGGATATCAACATTGAAGGCGTGCACGCCGCGCCGGGCGAGAAGGAGTGATGTCCGATGCTCAGACGATTTTATAAGTTTTACCGGCAGAATTACTTCCCGATCAACGGCGCGATAATCGGGCTGTTGATAGGACTGTCGATACATTTCCTGGGCATTTTTGCCACGCTGTTTCTGGCGCTGTGCACCTTCGCCGGGTACTGGATCGGCAGCCGGCTGAAGAAAGACCGGTCGTTCCTGCGCAATCTGCTGGACAAGATACTGCCGCCCAGCAGCTACAGGTAATTTGAGTTTACAGGAGAGCTATTGACAGATATGAGCCGCAGAGATTCACGAGAAGCAACCGTAAAAATCATATTCCAGAATGAGTTTATTGACGCCCGTCTGCGTACGGATCCGTCCGACGGCGCGCAGCTCGCCGTGGAGGATATGGTGGCAATGTTCGTTTCTTCCGCCGAGGAGAAAGAACTTAAAAAGATCGACCGCGCGTTCGTGGCGGAGATCCTGGGCAAAGTGCTGGACAATATCGCGGAGATCGACGCCGTGATCGCGGCGCATATCGATGCCGACTGGAATATCGGGCGGCTGTGCAAAGTTGACCTCGCCATCCTCCGGGAAGCGCTGGCCGAGATCAAATATTTCGACGATATTCCCGTGAGCGTTTCCATCAACGAGGCTGTGGAGCTGGCAAAGAAATTCAGCTACCCCGAAGCGCCCGCATTCATCAACGGTATCCTCGGGAGCGTGAGCCGCGAATGAACAGCCTTCCGGCACGCACGCTGCGTGTGTCCGACGTCAACAACTACATCAAATCGCTCCTGATGTATGACGCCAATCTCACCGGCATCTGCGTTACGGGCGAGATCTCCAACTTCAAGCGCTACAGTTCCGGTCACGCGTATTTCTCGCTGAAGGACCCGGGCGGTGTGCTGAAGTGCGTGATGTTTGCGAATCAGTTCCGGAAACTGGACTTTATGCCCGCGGACGGCATGAAAGTCGGAGCTTTCGGCAATATAGGCGTATACGAGCGCGACGGCGTATACCAGCTGTACGTGGACAATATACGGCCGGACGGCGTCGGAGCGCTGTACGAACAGTATGAAAAGCTTAAGCAGAAACTGGCGGCGGAAGGCCTGTTCGATGAAACGCACAAACGGCCGCTGCCGCTGCTGCCCAAAGCCGTAGGCGTGGTAACGTCTCCCACCGGCGCGGTGATCCGTGATATCCATAACGTGATCTCGCGGCGCTTTCCGGGCATGCCCATCATACTGTATCCCGCGTCGGTACAGGGTTCTGCCGCGCCTGGAGAATTGATTTCCGGGCTCATGCAGGCGCAGGCGGAGGGCAATGTGGACGTGATCATCATCGGCCGCGGCGGCGGGTCCATCGAGGACCTCTGGGCGTTCAACGACGAAAAACTGGCGCGGGCGGTATTCAATTCCGCGCTGCCGGTGATCTCGGCGGTAGGCCATGAGACGGACTTCACGATCTGCGACTTCGTGGCAGATCTGCGCGCGCCTACACCGTCCGCGGCCGCGGAACTGGCGGTGCCGGAACTGGACGCGTTGACGTATACGCTGGGGCGGTATGAGGAACGGTTGACCGCGGCGGCGAAGAATACCGGTGAAGCCCGGAAAAAGGAACTGGAACGGCTGAACGCGGCGCTGAGCGTCAATTCGCTCGCCGGCCTTCTAAAAGTAAAACGGCAGCTGCTGGACCGCAACGAAGGCGCGCTCCGTACGCTCTCGGACAGCCGGATCCGCATGGAACGGCTTAAACTGGACAAACTGAGCGGCCAGCTGAACGCGTACAGCCACCGCGACGTACTGAAGCGGGGCTACGCGCTGGTCCGAAACGGCGCGGGCACGCTGGTAAAGAGCGCGGCGGAACTCAAGGCGCAGGGAAGCGGCAGCGTGGAACTGTACGACGGCAGCGTGAATATAACCGTCGGTGACAATTGATCTTTTCCCGGCGCGCGGCGCACGGGCAGTATAAAGCGAAAGGAATGACGGACAATGGCTCAATTTGACGACACGCCGGCTCCGGCGGCAGAAGACGGACTTACATTCGAGGCGGCCATGGAGCAGCTCGAACGCATAATTGCCGGCATGGAGAGCGGCCGGCTGCCGCTGGAAGCGAGCATTGCCTCTTTTGAACAGGGCATCAGCCTGGTGCGGTTCTGCCGCGCCAAACTGGACGCATATACCGAAAAGATCAACAAACTGGCAGGACCGATTGAAGGAGGGGCCGAAAATGAGTGAATTCCTGGATAAACTGCAGGGATACGCGGATCTCATCGACGAAGAGCTGGAAAAACTGCTGCCGCCGCGCGACAACTACCAGAAAGTGCTGTACGACGCCATGCGCTACAGCCTGCTGGGCGGCGGCAAACGCGTGCGGCCGGTATTGCTGCTGGTCTCCGCGGAACTGTTCGGGCTGGATAAAGAGACCGTGATGCCGTTTGCGCTGGCGCTGGAAATGATCCACACGTATTCGCTGATCCACGACGATCTGCCCGCTATGGACAACGACGACTACCGCCGCGGCCGCCTGTCCTGCCACCGCCGTTTTGACGAAGCCACGGCGATCCTGGCCGGCGACGCGCTGCTCACGTACGCGTTCGAAGTGGCGGGCGAGGGCGTTGCCGCCCTTACAGCAAAAGCCTTTGCAAAGTGGGACGGCGAGGCGGTGGCGGCGTATCAGAAGATACTGCCGCTGCTGGCCAAACGTTCCGGCACGGAGGGCATGGTCGGGGGTCAGATCATCGACCTCAAAGCGGAGAACAACACCATCGACGAATACGAGCATGACGCCCTCTGCCGCATGAAGACCGGCTGCCTGATTACAGTGCCCGCGGAGATCGCGGTGCTGTGCGCGCAGAAGTCCGGTACCGAAGAAGGCCGGCTGTTGACCGAGTACGCCCGCGCCATCGGCCTGGCGTTCCAGATCAAGGACGATATTCTGGACGTGGAAGGCGATCCGGCGCTGCTGGGCAAAAACACCGGCATGGACGAAGCGGACAACAAGACCACGTTTGTCACACTGTACGGCATTGACGGCGCCAAAACGATGCTGTCCGATCTGACCATGCGCGCGGTGGACAACTGCCTTATCCTCAAAGACACTCCCGGCTGCTCCGCCGAGAACGCGGAATTTCTTAAGGATCTGGCGCGATTCCTTTTGGAACGCAAATATTGACGGCACGGTAAGCACTGTACGATAAAGATGGGCGAGTTTGACGGCGTACTGAGCAGACTTAAAGACATGAGCGCTTCTGAAAAAGAGGCGCTCTGTGCGACTTTACGCCAAAAGATCATTGACACCGTCGTTCAGACCGGTGGTCATCTCGCGTCCAACCTCGGCGTCGTGGAATTGACCGTGGGGATGTACAGCCGGCTGGATCCGTTCACCGACAAGATCATCTGGGACGTGGGACATCAGTGCTACGCCCATAAACTGCTCACCGGCCGCGACGACCGGTTCGAAACGCTGCGGCAGCTGGGCGGCATCAGCGGATTTCCGGCGGGCGCAGAAAGTCCGGCTGACTGCTTTGACACCGGCCACAGTTCCACATCGGTCTCCGCCGCGGTGGGGTTTGCCCGCGCCCGCAAACTGAACGGCGGAGATTACCGCATCTGCGCGGTGATCGGC
>JAFZSK010000029.1 GCA_017620915.1 Clostridia bacterium
GACGTCGATGCCGGTGAAGCGAAGGAGATCGCGAGACGGCTCGAAGACGCCGGGCTGGCGGTGCGGTCGATCGGATCGCCCTACGGCAAGATCGGTATCAACGACGATTTTGGACCGCATTTTGAAAAATTCCGCCGCACGCTGGAGGTCGCCGGGATACTGGGCGCGTCTTATATGCGCATATTCAGCTTTTTCATTCCCGCCGGAACAGCCGACTACAGCGTTTATACCGAACGCGTCATGCGCCGGCTGGTGCAGCTGGAGATCGCCGCCCGTTCCGCGGGCATAGTGCTGTGCCATGAGAACGAAAAGGGCATCTACGGCGACGTGCCGGAGCGCTGCCGGGAGATCCACTGGGCGATCCCGGAGATCCGTGCGGTGTTCGATCCGGCAAACTACGTGCAGTGCGGCGTTGACACCGTGCACGCGTGGGAGCTGCTGGGGCAATACGTAGAATACCTGCATATAAAAGACGCGCTGCCGGGGGGCAGAGTTGTCCCCGCGGGGCAGGGCGTGGGCAACGTTACCCGCATCCTCCGCGAATTCGGCAGCGGCATGCTGACGCTGGAACCGCATCTGTCGGTTTTCAAGGGGCTGGAGGCGCTGGAAAAGGACGGCGGCGCGCTGTCGGTGGATCCGTACCGGTACGCCACGGCGGGAGAGGCGTTCGACAGTGCGGCAAACGCGCTCAAAGCGCTGATAAACGAAACGGAGGAGTAATATGATCTCGGGCGCACAACTCTACACTTTGCGTAATTTCTGCAAAACTAAAGAAGAACTGGCGGAAACGCTCAAACGGGTGGCGGATATCGGATACACGTCCGTGCAGCTTTCGGGCGTGTGCGCGTACGAACCGGACTGGATGGCGGAACAGCTTAAACAGAACGGGCTGGTATGTGCGGTGACGCATTATAACGCCGAGCTGATCCGCACCGCGCCGGAGCAGACCGTGGCGGACCACAAAACGTTCGGCTGCATATACGTGGGCATCGGCTGCATGCCCGGCGGGCTTAAGGATCCGACGGATTACGATAATTTCGTGGCCAATTTTAAGGACGCGGCGAAGCGCATCGCGGCGGCGGGCGGGTATTTCATGTACCACAACCACCACATGGAGTTCATGCGCGCGGCGGACGGAAAACTGTACATAGAAAAGCTGGCAGAGGCATTTCTGCCGGAGGAGATGGGCTTCACGCTGGACACGTACTGGGTGCAGTACGGCGGCGGAGATCCGGCGCAGTGGCTGGAGAAATTGACCGGGCGCGTGCCGTGCATCCATCTGAAGGATATGGCGTGCGTTGACCGGCAGCCGCGGATGGCGCCGATCGGCGAGGGCAACATCAATTTTGACCGCGTATTCGAAAAAGCCGATGCGGCGGGGACACAATTCGCGCTGGTGGAGCAGGACGACTGCTACGGCGAGGATCCGTTCGACTGCCTGCGGCGGAGCTACCTGTACTTGAAAGCGCAGGGCATCAATTGACGGGGACAGACCCGCGAACGCATAAAACGGAGGAACGATTATGAGCGCACTCAATTCATCGAAAGTCAGACTGGGCATCATCGGCGTGGGCAACATGGGTTCGGGCCACATTGCCAACATCCTGGCCGGCCGCTGCCCCGAGATCGAAGTCACGGCGGTGGCGGATATCAACCCCGCACGCCTCGATTACGCCAGATCTAAAATTCCCGAAGTGGCGGTGTTCAACACCGCGGAAGAAATGCTGGACAGCGGGCTGATCGATGCCGCGATCGTCGCCGTACCCCACTATTTCCACCCGAAATACGTGCTGGAATGCTTCAAACGCGGCATCCACGTTATGAGCGAGAAACCCGCGGGCGTGTACACGAAGCAGGTGCGTGAGATGAACGAAGCCGCCAAGAGCGCAGGCGTGGTGTTCGGCATGATGTTCAACCAGCGCACTGACTGCCTGTACCGCAAGATGCGCGAACTGGTGCAGTCGGGCAAATACGGCAATATCCGCCGCACCAGCTGGATCATCACCAACTGGTACCGGCCGCAGGCATACTACGATTCCGGCGCGTGGCGGGCTACGTGGTCCGGCGAAGGCGGCGGCGTGCTGCTGAATCAGTGCCCCCACAACCTGGATCTGTGGCAATGGATCTGCGGCATGCCCTCCAAAGTCCACACCCACATGTACTTCGGCAAATGGCACGATATCGAAGTGGAGGACGACGTCACCACGTTCGTGGAGTATCCCAACGGCGCCACCGGCACGTTCATAACGTCCACAGGTGACGCTCCGGGTTCCAACCGCTTCGAGATCACCATGGACGGCGCACGCATACTGGCGGACGGCCGCAAACTGCTTTTGACCGAACTGGAGATGCCGGAGCCGGAGTTTTCCCGCACCAACAAAAGCGCGTTCGCCGCACCGCCTTCCAAAACTATCGAGGTGGAGACCGACGGCCGCAACGAGCAGCATTCGGGCGTGCTCAACGCGTTTGCCGCGGCGATCCTCCGGGGCGAACCGCTGGTGGCGGACGGCACGGAAGGCATCAACGGCCTGACGATCTCCAATGCGATGCATTTGTCCGCGTGGCTGGGCCGCGAGGTCGAGATACCCTTCGACGAGGAACTGTACTACAGCGAACTGATGAAGCGCGTGAAGACGTCGCGCCGCAAGGATGACGTGCAGGCGGTGTTCAGCGACACATCGGGGACGTACGGAGGAGTATAATTAGTTGCAAGTTGCAAGTTTTAAGTTATAAGTTTTAAGTTATAAGTTGCAGGTTGAGGTAGCAATGGGCAAAGAGCAAACTGCGAACCGAGTTATCAAAGCGGCGGTGATCGGTGTCGGCAATATCGGCAGCGTCCACGCAGCGCAGATCTACCGCGGCAATATCGCGGGGATGCGGCTGGGGGCGTTGTGCGATATTGACCCCCGCCGGCGCGCGGCGCTCCGGATGGAATATCCGGACGTGCCGTTATATGCCGGCGCGGAGGAACTGCTGGCGGAGAAAAGCATTGACGCCGTGATAATTGCGACGCCCCATCCGTTCCATGCGCCGATCGCCATCGCGGCGTTTGCGGCGGGAAAGCACGTATTGTCCGAAAAGCCCGCGGCGGTGGAAGTGGCGGAGGCAATGAGCGTCGTTGACGCCGCCGAACGCAGCGGCAAAGTGTACGGCGTGATGTTCAATCAGCGCACGGACCCGTTGTTTGCAAAAGCGCGGGAACTCATCCGCGGCGGCGAACTCGGCGCGCTCAAACGCACGTCCTGGACTGTGACCAACTGGTACCGCACGCAGGCGTACTACGATTCCGGCGGCTGGCGCGCAACCTGGAACGGCGAAGGCGGCGGCGTGCTGCTGAACCAGGCGCCGCACAACCTGGACCTCTGGACCTGGCTGGCGGGCATGCCCCTGGCGGTGCGCGCGGTGTGCAGCGAAGGCAAATACCACCGTATCGGCGTGGAGGACGAGGCCACGATCTATGCGGAGTTTCCCGGCGGCGCCACCGGCGTGTTCATTACGTCCACGGGAGAGGCACCCGGCACCAACCGGCTGGAACTGGTGTTCGACCGCGGCCGGCTGCTCCTGGAAAACGGCCGGCTGAACGTGCTGCGGCTGGGCGTTTCCGAGCGAGAATTCTGTTTCACTTCAAAAGCGGGCTATGCGCTGCCGGACATCACGGAGGAAGACATCGTGCTCCGGCCGGAACGCGACGGGCATTCGCTGATTTTGGAGGATTTTGCGCGGGCAATATTGTCCGGCACGCCGCTGCTGTCGCCCGGCCGCGACGGGGTCAACGAACTTTCCATCTCCAACGCCGCCTACCTGTCTTCGTGGACGGGCCGCCGGGTGGAATTGCCGCTGTCGCCGGCGTCAATGGCCGAATTTCATAAACTTCTTACTGCTAAACGTTCTGCCGAACAGTCCGGTACAGCCGGCACGCGCGGCGAGGCCGCGAACACGTCCGACATCGGCGGCAGCGAGTACAACGCGCGCTGGACCACGCGCTGGTGAGTCAAAAAGGGCAAAAAAAGTACCGCACTCCGGGGTGCCGAATCCGGCTTTGACACCTATCTGTTGAGATAGGCGGGTATCCTATGCGAATGCTCAGTCTTCCGCCGCCGAGGCGTCAAACGTCCCGGAATTAGCTTGCGGCCCTACCTTCACACCCGTGTCAATGAGGAATCCCTTTTGAGAGCTGTAGGTTCAAAAGAACGGATTGTTACCGAACACCCCAGATATTACGGTATAGGGGATTATACAGGATTATTGACCAAAAAGCAAGGACTTTTACAGGCGCTGAAGTGAAAAGTTAACGTCTACTCCAAAGGCCCCTGTTTCCGAGTAGATATTACTCTTACAAAAAAGAGCAAAAACGCATCATTAAAGCTGATAAGCAGGCCAAAAGAAGGCTACGCGACATAATAATTCTACTTGAA
>JAFZSK010000003.1 GCA_017620915.1 Clostridia bacterium
CAGGGTTGTTCTTAGTCTTACGGGACAGGATGCGGATCACGTTGCGGATCTCTTTGTCTCGCCCGATCACGGGGTCCAGCTTCTGCTGCCGTGCCCGCTCCACCAGGTCGGTGCCGTATTTGTTCAGCGCGTCGTATGTGCTTTCGGGATCGTCGCTGGTGACCCGGCCGCTCTTCACGCTCTCCAGCGCCTTCAGAAATCCGGCGCGGTCGATTCCGTACTTTTTCAGCAGACGCCCCACTTTCTCCGACGGCCGCTCGATGATGCCCAGCATGATGTGCTCCACCGAAACGTATTCGTCTTTGGCTTTGTCGGCGATCGACGCCGCCAGCGCCAGCGCTTTGTCGGTCTCTGGGGCAATATATATTTTGTCCGGTTCCCGCCCGCTCCCGGTGACTGCCGGAAGTCCGCGGATCAGTTCGTCCAGCTCGCCCAGCAGGCGGTCGTTGTCAACGCCCATCGTCCGCAGCAGGCTCCCGATGAGCCCGCCGTCCTGGTCGATCAGCGCATAAAGCAGGTGCTCCTGCGTCACCTGCTGATTGTTGTTCTCTGTCGCGATATTCTGCGCCGTTCCCAGCGCTTCCAGCGACTTTTTAGTGAATTTATCTGCGTTCATATTATTTCCTCCTTGTTACAAAATTCCGATGCCGCGGTTTAGAGCGTCAACATACCTCCGCTCCACATCTCCCGCGTCCAGCCGCCCGGTCAGGTACCCCTTGATCAGCGTGTCGAAGTTCTGGATGTACGCGGAGATGGCGTTGCCGACTGCCTCGTCGGTGTGGTCCCGGTCGGTGCGCAGGTGGATGCCCCGCACGAATTTGCCGTCGCCGACTTTGTAATCCGCCTCCTGTTCGCCGAAATATTTGGTGAGATAGTGGCCCTCCAGTTCCATCCAGAGTTCCAGAAAGCGGCCGACCGATTCGATCAGCGCTCCGGATTGTGTCCGGAAGATGACGGTGAGCTCGCCGATAGCGCCGCGCGGGATCTTGTACAGTTCCACTTCGTACTTGATCGTGGGCCGGTACTTGTATTCCAGGCTGCTCTTGAGGAGCATGGTGCTGTTGTTCTCGCCCACGAAGGGTACGATCACGCGTTCGCGGTTCATGGCATCTTCGATGTATTTAAAGATGTTGCCGATGCGCTTTTCGGGCGTGGTCATGGACAAATATTCGGCCAGGATCTGGTTCACGAGGTTGGACCGGTTCGTGCCCCGGAGGAACGCGAGGCGGTCAACTTCCTTCACCACATCATCCATCAGCATCAGACTGTATAAGCTTTTTTCCATTTCATCGGCCTCCCTGCAGCGGTCAATATAATTGTTGCCTTTGCTGCCCGGGCACTATTCTGCTCTGCCGCCCGGCAACAACTGTATTATACTCTTGCGCGTGCAAATTTGTCAAGATATTTATATAAATTTTTGCGCGAGTTTTATGTTTTTGTCTTGGCCAGGCGAGCGAACGAAGCCCGAAGGACTCATTTCTCATTTTTGGAGCATGATTTCAGTAAAAATAAACAAAAACCCGGAGTAGCAGCGTTTTTTGTTTATTTATCATGGCTTTTATGCTCATTATCCGGTCGGATTTCCCCTTGAAAAGCCCTTTGATAAACAAAAACCTGACAGCGAGGGCATTTTTGTTTATCTCTTCCACTTCTTAAGGGCTTGAGAAGGCGCCCAACATAAACAAAAATCGATCAAGCAAGCGGTTTTTGTTTATTTTCTCGTTTTTCGAGTTGATCCGGGACACTCGAGAAGGCGCCGGGCGGTGTTGACGCCGAAGCTCATGCGGCTATACTGTCCGGTATCAGGCCGCGTTCGGAAAGAATGGACATTACATTGTCCGTGTCCAGAGGAGATTCGGAAGTCTCGCAGGTCACGATGAGGTCGCCTCCGACGTCAACGCACATGGAACTATATGCGGCCAGTTTGGTGATCGCATTCGTAGCGTAATTCTCGTCATCGGCTTTTCCGAAATGCTCCCAGTAGATCTCCTTGCGCCTGCGCACATCCAGAATAGTAAAATCCGGATAAAGCTTTCGAAAGCCGGAGCGCAGCGGGCACTCATATTTGTATGGTATTCCTAAATGAAATAAGATGTTGGCAATTATCTGTTCAGACTTTGAGCGAACTTTTTCGCCGCGCAATGTTGAATGAAGTTTATTGAATTCTTTATAGTCATTGTACTCGTATGGCTCGCTCTGCCAGTTGCGGGCAAATTCCGCGTCCGTTTGGATGTAGTGCGTTGTCAGCGTCTGCAACTGCGGCTTGAGCCTGTCGACAATATCTTCCACTTTCGGCTTTGACGAATGCAGTGATATTATGCGGCTGCAGCGGTCAATATCTTTCAACTCTCCTTCGGCCGCTTCCAGCATCATTTCAGCATACATCTTTTGCGCGAGTTTTTGGATCAGTTCCCCCTGCGCTCCTTCGGATGAGAGATAAGTTCCGTTCGTATCCAACTGAGATTTACGATAATAAAAGCGCGTTTTATTGTCAATGATTTTACAGTGCAGTTGACCCTCCGGCGCTTTTTTGATATCTCTGACAGCCTGCTTTTTGATCATATTCAGCAATTCTTTTCTTTTATCCAATTCTTCAACATATCCCATCCAGTTATCCCCTTTCTGAGTAATCGTTATGCAGCGATTATGCACGCATTCGATTCTCAGCGTCAACATATTTCCCGGGAAATATGTCGTGTGATGTTCTCGATAATTTTTGTATTTTTAATGGTACAATTTTCTCAATAAGTAAATGATTTGCTATGTTTTTTAGCACTTTACTTTAATAAAAACTGTGTTAATATCAGAGTTTTTCTGCTTATTCATTGACATCCCGCCCCGTTTATGGTACAAATTGACCGTGAGCGTCCGTGCGGCGTGGATACGCGTTTTCAAGCGGTGCCGCTCATCAATCCAGCACAACGAGGAGACCAACATTATGAGTTTTGAAAACAAACTGGGCAGATTCATGAGAAACACCGGACCCGCGCGTTTTTTGGTACCGGTGGGCATTATTTTGATAGTTGCCGGCATCCTGTTTTCCGTCTTCAACACCAAAGACTACAAGCAGGCGGAAGGCATTGTCTCAGACGTGATACCGACGACCAATGATGACGGTCAGAAAGAATACACCGTCATATTCAATTTCGACACCGAGGACGGCCGGCACATGGAAAATCAGCAGTTCGCCAACTTGTCCAAAGAGTATAAAATCGGCGACAAGATCAAGGTCTTTTACGATCCGAAGGATCCCGCAAAGATCACCAACAGCAAGACAGGCGCATGGCTGCCGATCTTATTTATCGTGCTGGGTGCAGTTGCCACCGCCGCCGGTATCTATCTGACTGTCAAAGCCTTCAAGAAGAGCAAACAGCTGGATCAGACGGCGCCCGCTGCCTCCGCCGCGGCCAAGGCGGATCTCGAAGGCTTCAAGACCGCGCAGGGCGTTACCGAGTACTATTTCCGCTGGGACCGCAACTCCCTCAGACCCGGCTACATTCTCGAAGACGCGGACCGCAAGGCGCTGTACGAGGGCAAGATGCTCAAAAACGCGCTGGTCGGCGCGCGCAAGTTCGAGTTCACCGACCACACGACCGGTGTTGTCACCGAGCACGACGTGGGTCACACCGGCACGCTGGAGTACGGCAGCGAGTTCTTCTCAATGAAATCATCGTTCAAGTTTGACGGCAAAAATGTGTGGGATATTGTCCACGAGCGCGGACTGCGCATCGACACCAGCCTGATCAGCAATTTCCCGTATCTGAAATATGACGTGACGAAGAACGGCGAAGCATTTGCCCGGATCGAGAGCACCGGCGTGTACGTACACGAAGACGAAGAGGCGCAGCACGCGGTCACCGTACCCACGGGCAACATGTTCTACCGCTGCTGGACCAATTCGAAAGACTTCGATTCGCTGTTCCTGACGATCTTCGCGATCAGCGAGAACACGCAGACCGTAGTCGAATAAGCAAAGACTTATTCCTTCACCGGCACGCCCGCGGCGCGCAGCGAAGCTTTGAATTCAGAGATAAGTTCGGGGGGCGGGATAAGCGCATTGTCCGACGTTACCGCGCGGCCCAGCGCCGCCTCCTTGGAGCCGCCGTACGGATGGTACGGGAGGAGTTCGACACAGCGGCAATTGTCCAGCCGGGCGTACAGTGAAACAATGCCGTCGCGGCGGGCGGCGTCAATATTGACCCCGTTCACCATCACGCAGCGCAATACCGAAGGAATGCCGGCGCGGTCGCAGGCCAGCAGGTTGTCAATATCCCGCCGGTCCGGCGCCCCGGTCCATTTCCGGAGCCGCGTGTCGTCCGCGTCCTTATGATCCCATAACAATAAATCGACGCATTCCGCCAGTCCCGGGATCAGCGCCGGGTCAAAAAAGCCGCAGGTCTCCACCGCCGTGTTGAGGCCGGCGGCTTTGCTCATGCGCAACAGTGAAAGCGCCTCTTCACCCTGCGCGAGCGGCTCCCCGCCGGTGAGCGTAATACCGCCTTCCGCGCCGTAGAAGGCGTTGTCCCGGAGCACCTCCGCGAGCACTTCCGCCGGGGTCAGTTCGCGCATTGCCGCGTCCAGCGCGCCGCATGGACACGCCGAAACGCACGCGCCGCAGCTTATGCAGCCGCCGCGCGAAAACACATGAGAACCGTCCGTCCCGATCACGTGGCAACCCTGCGGACACGCCGAAACGCACGCGCCGCAGCCTATGCAGCGAGCCGGTTGGAACAATATCTCCTGACCCGGGCGCTGTGTTTCGGGATTATGGCACCAGGCGCAGCGCAGCGGGCAGCCTTTTAAAAACACCGCCGTGCGTATTCCCGGTCCGTCGTGCATGCAAAAACGCTGAATTTCCGTGATCCGCATCTGTCCGACCTCTCCCGCGCCCTTTCTCAGCAGCAGCCGCTGTCCTCCGCCTGGCCTATGACCATATCCTGCCATTCCCGGTTCAGCGTCACGAAACGCGCGTTCCAGCCGGATACGCGTACGGACAGCGTCTGGTGTTCTTCCGGATGTTCCTGCGCTTCCCGCAGGATCGACGCATCCACCACGTCCGGCTGCATGAAGAAACCGCCCAATGCCACGAAGCCGCGCATCAGGCCGATCAGGGCTTCGATTCCGTCCTCTCCCCGGACGGAATCCGGCAGCAGCCGCACATCCAGCGCGGCGCCGGTGGGCAATGCGCTGAGCGGGCATTTGCAGTAGGAGCGGACAATGGCCGTTGCCCCCCGTGTATCGGTGCCCGGCGTAGGCGAACAGTTGGCTGCCAGCACTTCGCCCTGTTTCCGCCCGTGGGGCGCGGCGAGGCGGTGGGGCGCCCATTCCAATTGACGTCCGAACGTGCTGACGCCCCCCGGGAAACGGTAGCCGTAGCCGGTGTTCTGCGCGTTGCAGGCCTCCGCGAACGTCGAGAGCACGCGGGCAGCAAGGGCGTCAACTTCGTCATTGTCCCCGCCGTAGTATGTGTATTTGTTCAGCAAGCGGCGGCGCAGGGGCTCGTTGTCCGCCCAGTTGTCCCGCAGGATCCGTAAAAACTCCCCAAGGTTGAGCAGCTTTTCATCATAAACTGCCTTTTTTAAGGCGTACAGGCTGTTGACCGTGTCCGCGAGCCCGCCGATATGGGGCGAACGGATCTGGTATTTCGGACCGCCCTCGTAGTACGAGAGTCCTTTTTCCACGCAGCCGCGTTCAAACAGCGACACCGCCGTGCAGGGAAATACCGGATTCCAGCCCTGGAACTCTCCGTTACCGTCGAAACGGTACATGCCTTTGAAGCCCCCGGTGATCGCCGCTACGAACGCGGTCAGATCGCTCAGGTACGCCTCCAGCAAAGCGTCAAAATCCGGGAAGCGCACGTCCGCGTCGGGCATGTCATAATCTTTCAGTGTCGTATGCTGCAGGATCCCCAGCGAATCAAAGGGTAGGTACGAGAAATCCGTGGTGCCGGGTATCTGTACTTCCCAGCAGCCGTCGTTGGCAAATTCGCGCGCCTCCCGGAGCGGGTATCCGTAACCGGTGAGGGTCTTTATGATCAGGTCTTCGTTGTACACCGCCAGCGTGCCGCCGCCCAGCCGCATCACTTCCGCCGTGCGCCTGAGCAGTTGTTCCGGCGAATTCGCGCTGAGCCTGACCGTGGTGGGGAAATCGCTGATCCCCAGTTCTTCTATGATATCCAGCACCAGGAACGTAACGGGGCCGGTCACGTCGCGTCCGTCGGCGTCAATGCCCCCTATCACCAGATTCTGGTAATGCTGCGCGTCGCCGGAGCCGTAATTGCCGCCGCTCACCCACTCGCAGCCCTTGATGAAGAAGTGGGCCAATATATCCCGCGCGTCGTCGAGGGTCAATCTCCCCGCCGCCAGATCCGCGTCAAGATATTTGCCCAGCATGCGGTCAATGCGCCCTATCCCGGGCCAGTTGCCGCACAGTCTCAGAAACGCGAAAGTGACCCAGATGCTCTGCACCGCTTCGTAGAAATTCCGTGCAGGTCTGCGGGGCACGCGGCGGAGATTCTGCAGATTCGCGGCATAGCGCGGATCACGGGCGGCGGCGTTTTCCAGCGCGTCGACGTAGCGGTCCAGCCAGAATTCGAAGGAGTCCAGCGTATTCAGCGCGCTGCGGGCAAACGCCTCTTTTTCCGTGCCGCAATACCGTTTCAGCGCGTCCGACGCCTCCCGCCGCAGGCCTCTGAGCCCTACGGTCAGCACGCGGTCAAAGTCCACCGTCAGATGGCTGACGCTGGAATACACCGGAGCGCCTTTATACATGGCGGGGACAACGTGCCTGATCGCCGCGCCGAGCGTTGCCGCGCCGCTGATCCGCTCTCCTTCGCATATGCGCACCGGCGCCTCCTGCGCGATCTTGCGCACCGCCAGATCGTACTTTTCGTACGGCCCGAGCGCTTCGAAACCGGGCACGTCATCCAGCACGACCGCGTCGGTCTTGCGCGTATCCAGCCCGTATTTATGATCCAGCGACTCGAACGCGAATTTCCGGGTCTCTTCCGGGAGCCGTGCCGGGCGCGTGAAGCCCTGCGGTGTGTAGAAAGTGTATTTGCTGTCAGCCATTGCGATCACCATGTTTCCTAACCCTTTTGTCTGCGGTTTCGTACACTTCGTCGTCTGCTCTGGCACCGATAACGACGACGAGCATTTGAGTCTCGGTTCTGATCAGTTTGTAAACAACGCGAAGACCGGAATCACGCAGTTTGATTTTCAGCAGGCCCGTCAGATCGCTGCCGCCTTTGTTTCCGAGCGGTTTACCGTATCCGCCTTCTGAGACCGGCAGCGGATTTTCACGGACTTTTCTGATCGCTTTCAGAACCAGGAGCTGCTGATTACCGTCAAGTTTTTTAAGATCCTTTACTGCCTCGGGCAAATAAACCAGTTCCCAGTTCATTCGAGTACCACCTTGCCGGCGTCAACAAGATCTTCTTCAGTTATTCCAAGTTCGCTCAGCACATCGGCCTCGGAAACGATACCTGCTTTTTCAAAGTGTGCCAGACGGTCTGTGGCCAGCGCAAGCAAGCGGGCGTCGTTGACCTCCTCCATAAGTTTTACATATTCATCCGGAGAGATCAGCACGCATTCTGCAGTATTGTTCTTCATTACTACTTTTGCGCCGCATTTTTTAACGTCCTCGAATACTTTTCCGGCAAGTCCGCGGTTGAACATTGATATGGATACTGTATTTGTAATAGCGTTTGTCATGTTGGTCATGGAAACAACCTCCTCTCTTCACAGAGGAAATACTAACATATATCAGTAAATTTGTCAATATAAAAATCAGTTTTTTTTACAGTGCCCCGATCGCCTCGTCCAGCCACGCGGCGCGCGCGGTGAGCCAGTCCTTCAAAAACTGTATCTGTTTTTCGTAGGTATTGATTTTTTTCATCGACGACGGCTGGTAGCCGGCGCGGATATCCCAGATCGGCCAGCGCAGGAAGTTCTCCTGCTGCGAATACTCCAGCAGCGCTGCGTTGCGGTCGATGGATTCCATTGCCCGCGCCAGAATGTCGTCGCGCATTTCGAACCAGCGCGCCTTGAAAGGCTCCGTGAACTTCGGATCCTCCAGCAGCCTGCCGAACCAGGTGTCGCCCACGTATTCGCGGCCCGTGGCCGCCCAGGATTCGTAGTCGCCGCCGTCGCGGGAAAAATTGCCCATGGCCAGGTCAAAATCCCACAGCGGCCCGAAGCATAGCCTGCCGCCTTTGTCCTTAGTTATGAAGCAGCTGCGCCGGAACGCCGTATCGATGTTGCAGGTCAGTTCGCACATGATCAGCCAGTCGTACAGCGAATTGGCGTCAACGTACTCGTAATAATCTCCCAGCGCCTGCACCGCCTGATCCGCCGCGGTCACGTATTCGCTGATAAATTTGAAATGTTCTTCGCTCATCTGCCGCGAGTCCGGGCTCTTGATCGCCACGAACTTCAGCAGTCCGGCGTGGAAATAATCCCGGCCGCGGATGTCGTCTTCGTTGGTGCCGCCGATCTCCAGCAGGTACCCGGTGTCCGGATCGTCGTAATCGCGGTCGATGTCCACCCGCTCCTGATTCCGCTCGATCTGCTCGCCCATGGTGTACACGCCCTGATACTCGCCGTTCAAGTACACGTCAACGGGAAACTGATGCGGCACGAACCCGAAAGACAGCCCGCGGGCCATGTCGAAGGCAACAGTGTTGCGGATCAGGCTCTTGTCCGAATAATTGGCCAGCAGCACCCAGTCTTTGGCCTTGTGCAGTCCGAACAGCGAAACGCCGGAATCGAATTTGACGCGCCAGGGCTTTTTATCCCATTTCCAGGTGGAGTGGCCGCGGCCGCGTATGCCCGCATCGGTGAACGCGAGCGCTTCGAAGCCGGAGGACTCGGTGTTTACGACCGATACCCGGCAGCGCAGGTAATCTTCCTGGCTCTCGATGGGGGCGCCGTTCTCGGTCTCTATGAGGACAACGGGAATGCTGCCGTACTTGCGCGCGATGTCAACGCGGTACACGCGCGTGCCGCCCAGCGCGTCGGTGACGGTGAGCGTTTTGAAGCGCGTGAGGTATATGCTGCCGTCGCCGTTGACCGCCTCGGGGTTCGGTTCCGCGCTGCCTCCGTCGGCAATGAGATCCAGCCGCGCATACTTCATATGATCCTCGCTGATGTGCAGCGGCACGGCGAGATGCACGGTGTTGCCCTTTATCTCCCACTGAAGCTCGCCCTGAAGCCCGCTTTTGGCGCTAAAATCGATTTTCGCGAGCCGGGCGGATCCTGACCCTCCCAGTCCGTAGCTTGCCATTTCGGCCCCGTTATACGCGCGTACATTGAAATATGCCGCCACGTATTCCGCCGCCGGCGCGTGCGCCGTCTCCCACACCAGGTCGCTGAGCGGGGCGTCAATATACGGCAGCCCGTCCAGCGCCGCCTCGTTTTCGGGGTCAAACATGATCCGGAACGCGTCTCCGGCCCGGAGCACAGGAAGCAGCTCCGGATCCAGCAGTCTTTTGAGCTCTTCCCGTGAACGCACCTGCACGCATGTTTCACCGGCCGGAGTGCCGTTCAGCGAGCGCAGCAAAATATTGAAGTTGTCTATTTCGGGCACGGCGCCCGGCACGGTGTCCGAACCGGTGCCGAATTCCGCTTCGCACCCGCTGAGTTCTTTGTTTAAAACCAGGTCTGTCCCCGGTGCAAACGCGCCGAGGCCGGCGGCTTTCAATTTGCCGTTCTCGAACCGCACGCTGCCGTTTTCACACGCGATAAACAGTTCCCCGGTCACGGTCAACGTATGCTCTTCCAGCCGCAGCACGCACGGCCGCGCCACCGCGAGGCTGTCAACGTCAATATCGCACCCCAGCGCCAGTACGAGGGGGCTGTCCCCGGTCTCACCTTCTGCCGGCGCGGCGAGGGCCGCGCTCAGCGCTTCGGCGTCGTTGACAACTATATCCGGCGCAGGCGTCGGTTCCGGCGTGGGTTCGGGTGTAGGCGTGGGCGTAGGCGTGGGCACGGGCGTCAGCGTCGGTGTCGACGTGGGCAACGCGGTCGATTCCGGGGTCAAAACCAAAGTAGCAGGCACGTTGTCCGCACCTGCTCCTTTTCCGCAGCCTGCAAAAAGCATCAGCGCTGCCGCGATCGCAACCGCCGTTAAGCTGCCCTTTGCAATTTGCCCTATGCCTTTTGCCATTTTTAACTTATAACTTGCAACTTAAAAATTTAAAACTTAAAACTTATAACTTATAACTTGCAATCAGTACGCTTTCCCCCACACCACCATATGCTTCGCGGGCCGGCCGCAGCATACACATTTGTCCGTAAGCGAAGCCTGCTCGAAGGGCATGCAGCGCGACGTGGCCTGAGTGTCGTCTTTGATCTTCAGCTCGCATTCTTTATCGCCGCACCACATTGCCCGCACGAAACCGGGCTTCTCCGCGATGGTCTTTTTAAACTCTTCGTAATCGGTTACGTCGTATATGCGGGATTCGCGGCTGGCCAGCGCTTTTTCGTAGAGTGCGTCGTGCACGTTGTCCAGAAGATCCTGCGCTTTGGTACCGATCTCGTCCAGCGATACGGGAGTCTTTTCACCGTTGTCCCGGCGCACGGCGAGGCACTGGTTGTTCTCGATATCCCGGGGCCCGAGTTCGATACGCAGCGGCACGCCCTTCATTTCCCACTCGGCGAACTTCCAGCCGGGCATCTTGTCGGAATCGTCCAGCTTCACGCGGAAGCCTTTGGCTCTGAGCTCGTCTGCCAGCGCGTTCGCGCGGTCCAGCACGCCTTCTTTATGCATCGCCACGGGGACGATAACGATCTGGATGGGCGCGATGGCGGGCGGCAATACCAGCCCGTTGTCATCGCCGTGCACCATGATGATGGCGCCGATCGTGCGCGTTGACAATCCCCACGACGTCTGATGCACATACTTGAGCGTGTTGTCCTTATCCGTGTACTGAATGTCGAACGCCCGGGCGAAGCCGTCGCCGAAGTTGTGGGACGTGGCCGACTGGAGCGCCTTGCCGTCGTGCATCATAGACTCGATGGTGTACGTTGCCTTCGCGCCCGCGAACTTTTCTTTGTCCGTTTTGCGCCCCTTGATCACCGGGATCGCCAGCGCTTCCTTGTAGAAATCGGCGTACACGTCCAGCATCCGCAGCGTCTCCGCTTCCGCGCCGGCTTCATCCGCGTGGGCGGTGTGGCCTTCCTGCCAGTAGAACTCCAGCGAGCGCAGGAACGGCCGCGTGGTCTTCTCCCAGCGGACAACGCTCACCCACTGATTGTACAGCTTGGGCAGGTCGCGATAGGACTGGATTATATGCGAATAATGGTCGCAGAACAGCGTCTCGGACGTAGGCCGCACGCACAGCCGCTCGGTCAATTCCTCCGTACCGCCGTGAGTTACCCAGGCCACTTCAGGGGCAAAGCCTTCGACGTGATCTTTCTCTTTCTGCAGAAGGCTCTCGGGGATGAACATGGGCATCGCCACGTTCTCGTGCCCGGTCTCCTTGAAGCGCTTATCCAGGAGGTGCATTATGTTCTCCCAGATGGCGTACCCGTACGGCCGCAATATCATGCAGCCGCGCACGCTGGAGTAGTCGATCAGCTCCGCCCGCAGCACCACGTCTGTGTACCACTGCGTGAAGTCTTCGTTCATCGATGTGATGGCCTCAACGGCCTTGCCTTTGTTTTTTTCGTTCATTGCCATTTATGATCACCTTTTCGCTTTAAACTTGTCACTTAAAACTCAAAACTTATCACTTATCACTTATAACTTATCACTTCTTCTTCCCCCACGTGTCCTTCAGGCTCACGGTGCGGTTGAAGACGGGATGTTCGGGAGTGTGGTCGTTGTCCGCGGAGAAGAAGCCGGCGCGCAGGAACTGGAAGTGAGCATGCGGCTCGCACTGGGCGGCGTAGGGCTCCACTACGGCGTTTTCCATAACGGTCAGCGAATCAGGATTGAGTTTTTCTTCCCAGCTGCGGCCGTCGGAGTCGTCCATCGGCGCCGAATCGCTGAACAGCTGGTCGTACAGCCGGACTTCCGCCGGGACGGCGTTGTGCGCGCTGACCCAGTGTATCGTGCCTTTTACCTTGCGGCCTTCCACCCAACCGCCGCGGGAAGCGGGATCGTAGGTGCAGTGGACGCGGGTAACGTTGCCCGCTTCGTCGGTCTCGTACGATGTAGCCCGCACGTAGTACGCGTATTTGAGGCGCACTTCGTTGCCCGGGAACAGGCGGAAATAGCCCTTTACCGGCTCGATCATGAAGTCTTCGCGCTCGATGAACAGGCGGCCGGAGAACTGCACTTTGCGGGTGCCCATATCGGGATTTTCCGGATTGACCTCCGCGTCGAATTCCTCCACGAGATTGTCCGGATAATTGTCGATCACCAGCTCGATGGGATCCAGCACCGCCATTGCCCGCGGCGCGATGCGGTTCAGGTCGTCGCGGATGCAGTATTCCAGCAGTGAATAATCCGCGGTGGAATTGCTGGTGGACACACCCACGGCGTTTATGAAGTTCTTTATGGAATCAGGGGTGAAGCCCTTGCGTCTGAGACCGCACAGCGTAGGCATGCGCGGGTCGTCCCAGCCCCGGACGATGCCGGTCTCCACCATCTGCCGGAGATACCGCTTGCTCATCATAGTGTAGGTCAGGTTGAGGCGCGCGAATTCCGTCTGGCGCGGCTCCGGATCGAAGGGGCCACACTGCTCCACCACCCAGTCGTACAGCGGGCGGTGATCCTTGAATTCGATGCTGCACAGCGAGTGCGTGATGCCCTCGAAAGCGTCTTCCAGCGGATGCGCGAAATCGTACATCGGATAGATGCACCATTCGTCCCCCACGTGGTGATGATGCGCGTGCAGGATGCGGTAGATGACCGGGTCGCGCATGTTCATATTCGGGCTGGCCATGTCGATCTTCGCGCGGAGCACGCGGCTGCCGTCTTCAAATTCGCCCGCTTTCATGCGTTCGAACAAGTCCAGGTTCTCTTCCACGGAGCGGTTCCGGTACGGGCTGTCGATGCCCGGTTCGGTCAATGTGCCCCGGTAATCCCGGATCTCGTCGGGACTCAGGTCGCACACGT
Source organism: Clostridia bacterium (assembly GCA_017620915.1). Classification (GTDB taxonomy): domain Bacteria; phylum Bacillota; class Clostridia; order UBA1212; family UBA1255; genus UBA1255. The sequence continues at coordinate 13,063 of JAFZSK010000003.1, forward strand.
ACGCAAGGCCGCGTTTGATGAGGTCAACGGCGCATTCGTACATGCGCGGGAAATAATCCGACGCGTACCGTATCTCGCCGTCCCAGTCGTAGCCCAGCCAGTGTATATCCTCCATTATGGCGTCAACGTACTCCGTATCCTCTTTGCTGGGGTTGGTGTCGTCCAGCCTGAGGTTGCACGCGCCGCCGTACTTTTCCGCGGTGCCGAAGTCGACGCACAGCGCCTTGGCGTGCCCGATATGCAGATACCCGTTGGGTTCGGGCGGGAACCGCGTACGGATCTTCTCCCCGAAGCAGCGTCCGCCTTCCTTCAGGTCTTCATCTATCATGTCGTGAATGAAATTGCCCGTGTTTTCCATGATCATTCCTCCCGGCCGGCCGCTGCCGCCTCCAGCAGTTCGATGCCTTTATCAATGCGTTTGAGCGTCTCGGCGCGGCCCAGTATCTCCATCAGTTCGGTGGCGCCGCCGGGGCTCACTTCCATGCCGGAGAGCGCGGTACGGAGCGGCCAGAGGATCTGGCTGTTTTTGAGTCCGCCCGCCGCGGCCAGCTCGCACAGCGCGGTGTACAGTTCGCCGGACACCCATTCGCCGGAGTAACCGGCCGCGAACGGCGCCAGCAGTTTCAGGCTCGTGAGGGAGATCGCTTCGTCGGTCTTCATCTTTTTGTGGCAGTAGATCGCGGTGTCGTACTGCGGCAATTCCTTCAGGAACCCGATGCGCTCGGGGATATCGCTCAGTATGACGGTGCGCGGCTGCACGAGAGCGGCTACTTTGCTCAGCACGGCCTCGTTGTCCGCGAGCGCGTCGCCCAGGCCTGCGCGGAGCCAGTTGTCCGCGGCCGCGCGGAACTCCTCGGGGCTCATGCGGCGGATGTACTCGCCGTTCATCCATTTGAGTTTCTCGATATCGAATATGGCGGGCGATTTGGACAGGCCCTCCAGCGTGAATTTTTCCTCAAGTTCTTTGAGTGTGAAGAACTCCTCGTTGCCCGCGGGGCTCCAGCCCAGCAGCGCGATGTAGTTCAGGATCGCCTCCACCAGGTAGCCTTTGTTCACGAGATCCAGGAACGACGCGTCACCGTTGCGCTTGGACAATTTCTGATGCGCATCTTTCATGATCGGCGGGCAATGTATATACACCGGTATGTCCCAGCCGAACGCCTGGTACAGCAGGTTGTATTTCGGCGTGGAGGACAGGTATTCGTTGCCCCGCACCACGTGGGTGATGCCCATCAGGTGGTCGTCAACGACGTTGGCGAAGTTGTATGTGGGCAGCCCGTCGGACTTCAGCAGCACCTGATCGTCCAGCGTTTTATTGTCTACGGTGATATCGCCGTACACCAGATCGGTGAACGTGGTGGTGCCTTCGGTAGGCATCAGCTGGCGGATGACGTAGGGTTTGCCCTCGGCCAGGTTCTTGGCCACTTCCTCCTGAGAGATCGTGCGGCAGTGACGGTCGTAGTTCAGTGCGGCGCCCAGATTCTCGTCGCCGCCCTTTATGGACTCCAACCGCTCTTTGGTGCAGAAGCAGTAGTAGGCGTGGCCGCGCCGCACCAGTTCCTCTGCGTATTTTTTATATATATCGCGCCGCTGGCTCTGGATATACGGGCCGCAGTCCCCTTCCTTGCCGGGGCCTTCGTCGTATCCGATGCCGGTCATTTTCAGCGTGTTGAATACCGCGTCCATGGCGCCTTCCACGAAGCGCTCCTGGTCGGTATCTTCGATCCTCAGTACAAATGTGCCCTTGTTCACCCGCGCGATAAGATACTCGTACAGGCAGGTACGGAGGTTGCCGATGTGCATGTAGCCCGTCGGACTGGGGGCAAAACGTGTTCTAACCTGGCTCATGATGAACCCCTTTCAAATACAATAAATCGGGACGGCCGGCGCAGATTGCCGGGTACCCGGCGGCACGGCCTCTCCCGATTTTGTATGATACACCAAAACGCGTGCGGTGTCAATTTGCAGAACGCGATCCGGCAGCCGCCGCGCCCGGCATTTTACTTCTGGCGCTTGTACACGGTGGATACACCGGTCTCGTCGCCGAAGAGCTCAAGTTTGTCGCCGTCTTCGCTCTCGGTGATCTCGTATTTGAAATGGAAGTTGGTGCCGTTAGGCTCGCCGTCTTCGGTCAACCAGAGTTTCAGCTGATTGCCGTCGAGTTTCCAAATAAACTCGATATCCGCAATGGTCTCGCCGTTCATCTTGGTTCTGACATCTCCGGTACCGTCCGCGTCGAATCTGAAAAGGTTCTCTGTATCATCGTCGCGCACTTCATTCCACTTGCCGACGATGGCGGGAGTCTTGGAGCCGCCGTTAATGACGTTGTCAATGACGTCGCACGCGGCCGTTGCCGCCAGCAGCACCAGCACAAGCACGATCGCAAACAGTTTCTTTTTCATTGCATTGTCCTCCTTAAATATGTAGATATCCGGCGTTCGCGGTCAGTTTCCCGCGCCGCTCATCTTCATAAAATCTGTCTCGCTGATGATCGGGACCCCCAGCGCTTTGGCTTTTTTGTTCTTGCCGGAGCCCGAATTAACGTCGTTGTTGATCAGGTAATCCGTTTTGGCGGATACCGAACCGGACACGCTGCCGCCGCGTTCTTCGATGTAAGCCACCAGCTGATCGCGGTTGTCAAAGCCGTTAAGGCCGCCGGTGATCACGAAGGTCTTGCCCGCGATCGCGGAGGCCGGAGCACCGTTGTCGCCGGCGTTGTCCGCCGCCGCGCTCACGTCGTCAATTATCTCCAGCTCCGCCGCCAGTTCCGTGAACTCGGAAAAGCGGTCAATATCATCCGCCCAGGCGTAAATATTGTCGTTGATCACCGCGCCGACGCCCTCCACCGCGCTGAAATCCGCGCGCTCCGCCAACAGTGCCAGGAACCGCCCGTACGCTCCCGCGCCGAGGTAGCGCGAGATCTGTTTAGCCATATCCTTGCCGATGCCCGGGATACCGGCGGCGTTCAGCAGCGCGGAGAATTTCACTCTGCGGCTGGCGGTCAGCGCGGCCTGCAGGTTGTCGTAGGACTTTTCGCCGAAGCCTTCCAGCGTCACGATCTCGGCGCGGTACCGGTCAAGCTTATACAGATCGGCGAAGCGGCGCACGAAACCGGCGTCAATAAACATCTCCACCGTAGCCTCCGACAGCCCCATCACGTTCATGGCATCGCGGGCCACAAAATGCGTGAACCGGCCTACGTGTTTGGCGGGACAGTCCGCGTTGTCGCAGTACAGCGTTTCGATGCCGTCATTCTCATGCACCGACGTGGGACCGCCGCACACCGGGCACGAATCCGGCACGAAGGTCTCTCCCGTGCTCTCAATAGTCTCGGCTATCTGCGGAATGATCAGGTTGGCTTTGTACACCATCACTCTCGAACCGGCGCCAAGACGCAGCGCGCGGGCAATACTTACATTGTGCACCGACGCCCGGCTCACCGTCGTGCCTTCGATCTCCACGGGCTCGAAAACGGCGACCGGATTCAGCAGCCCCGTCCGCGACGCGGACCATTCGACCCGGACCATGCGGCTCTCCACCGTCTCGTCCTGCCATTTGAACGCGATGCCGTTCCGCGGGAATTTGCCCGTGGATCCCAGCGACTTGCCGTACGCTTCGTCGTCCAGGATAAGCACCAGCCCGTCGGTGGGGTATGCATTGTCCGGCAGTTCTTTTTCAAACTTTTCCAGTGCCGCCACGACCGTTTCCGGCGTTACGAGCGTATGATCCACCACCGTGAAGCCCTGCGCGGCGAGCCAGTCAAACTGTGAATTCTTGGAGTTAGGATCCGTGATGCCCGCGTCTTTGTCCGCGTACACTAAGTCAAAGGCGCACACCGTCACCGGCCGCCCCGCCGCTTCGCGGGAATCCAGGAGCCGCACCGTGGCCGACGCCAGGTTGCGCGGGTTTTTATATTTGGCTTCGGTCTCCGGGAGTTCGCGGTTGACCCGCTCGAAATCATCGTAGCGCATCACCGCTTCGCCCCGCACGATCAGCTTGCCTCCGTACGCGATCCGCTTAGGTACGCCGCCGAAATGCACCGCGTTGTGGGTCACGTCCTCGCCCACCTGACCGTTGCCGCGGGTCACGGCTTTCTGCAGCTTCCCGTCCTGATACGTGAGCACGACCGTCAACCCGTCCAGTTTCCACGACAGCACCCCGCGCTGCCCGCCGAGCCAGCCCGGAAGCGCGCTGCGGTCCTTGGTCTTGTCCAGGGACAACGCGGGAAATTCGTGCTCCGATTTGGTCAATTTCGATACCGCCTTATACCCCGCGCCTGCACTGGCCGTGGGGCTGTCGGGCAGCGTAACGCCGGTCTCCCGCTCGAGCGCAGCCAATTCGTCGTACAGCTTATCGTACTCGAAATTGGACATGATCTCGCGGTCTTCCACATAGTACGCGTATGCGGCCGCGTTGAGGCGGTCGATCAACTCGCGCATGCGGTCAGTCTGCACGCGGTCCGTATATTCTTCGAGAGTCATCTGCTCGTTATCGCTCATAACGCCTCGATCTTGAGCGCGGTCTCCAGCGCCACTACGATCATATCCGTGAGGGTCTTTTCGCGTTCTTCCGCGGTCATGCACTCGTCATATACGAAGGAGTCGCTGACGGTGCAGATGGTGAGCGCGCGTTTGCCGGCGCGGGCAGCGTTGCAGTACAGCGCCGCGGACTCCATCTCTACGCCCAGCACGCCCATCTTGGCCCACTGCATGCCGGAATCGGCATCGTCGTAGAACATGTCGGAAGAGAAGATGCTGCCGACTTTGTATCTGGCGCCGATCTCCTTGCAGCTTTCCACCGCCGCGGACAACAGGTCAAAGTCCGCCAGCGGACAGAAGGTGCCGGGCAGGTTGTACTGCATGGCGTAGTTTCCGTTGGTGCAGGAGCCCATTGCCAGCACGATGTCCTTCACGTGCAGTTCCTTGCTGAAACCGCCGCAGGAACCGACGCGGATGATGTTGTCAACGCCGAAAAAGTTGAACAGCTCGTACGAATAGATTCCGATGGAGGGCTGCCCCATGCCGGACGCCATCACGGATACCGGATGCCCTTTATATGTGCCGGTGTAGCCCTGGATGCCGCGCACGTTGTTCACGAGGCGGGGGTTTTCGAGAAAGTTTTCGGCAATGAATTTCGCGCGCAGCGGATCGCCGGGCATCAGTACGGTGCGGGCAAAATCCTCTGGCGTCGCGTTGATGTGCGGAGTCGGATAGTTGGCCATGATCGATCGTCCTTTCGGCAATATTTGATGCCTCTATTATACCCGAAACCGGGACAATAATCAACCGAAAGCGGCCTTGCCATTTGCCCTTTGACACTTGCCACTTATAACTTAAAACTTGTAACTTATAACTAAAAAAATACCCCGGACGGGAATCGAACCCATATCAGCAGAGTCGGAGTCTGCTATCGTATCCATTAGACCACCGGAGCAAAAATAGCGTGTGAGTATTCAGTTGTAGTTGACCGCGAGCGCACGCGCGGAGCGTCAGCCGCGGTATTTGGCGGAGTGGATGTAGCGGTTGACCGCCGGGTTGAACACCTCGATGGCGTGCAGCACCTGGTCATCCGGCTCGAACACGTACATAAACTCGCCTTTGTTTTCATTCGGACAGGTGAAGTAGTAAGCCTGCTCGTTCTCGTCGCTGGAGGCGCAGTAGACCACTTTGACCACCCGCTTCGCCGCGGCTTTGGCTTCGTCGTCGCACACCCGCCCGAATCCGGTGAACGCCGAGGCATTCACGTTGATGATCGGTTTGCGGCGCGTCTGATCGTATATAGCGTCGATATTCAGCACCCCGGTGTTCACGGAATACTCATACTCGACGCGGCTCATCATCAGCGTATAGCGCGCGGCCAGTATGGCTCCGATCAGCAGGAATGGTGCGGGCACAAAGGCAATGCGCCCCGCCAGTTTGTAAAGCCCGAACGTCAGTAGCACCGCCGCGACAAAGTACGCCCCGATCAGTACCGGTGTCAACCCGCTCTTCTTTTTCTTCACAAACTGCTCTACTGTACCCATTCGTTCTTGCTTCTCGCCTGTCCGGGCTCCCGGTCAACATGTTGACCGAGGCCGAGGCGTATAGTACCACGATTTGAGGATAAATGCAAGGGGAATTCGGTTTTTTCTTTGAATAGAATTAGGTTTAGTCTTTGAATAGAATGAGGAAATTGCGGTATCGCCGGCGGCGATGAACTCACGCGTAATGTGGCCTCCGCTCATTATCGCGCGTGAGATCCGCGGCATACTGCCGATCCGCAATTCCCTGATCCTACTCAAGAAAAAACTAATTCTATTCAGGTCAAAGCATTAACGAAGGCTCCGAATAGAATAGCGCTCTCCGGGCCGGTCTGCCACAGCTGCTCGGGGTGCCATTGTACGCCCCAGAAAAACGGGTGATCCGGCATAAAGACCGCTTCGGTGAGGCCGTCTTCGGAAATTGCCATCGGCCGGAGCCCCGGAGCAAGCGACTTGATCGCCTGGTGGTGACTGGTATTGACCCCGATCTCGCCGGCGCCCAGCAGCGCCCGCAGCGGCGTATCCTCGCACAGTCCGACCCGGTGCCAGATCCGGTTCGCGGGCTGCCGGCTGTGGGCGAGCTCCGTGTCGTACTCCGACGGGATGTCCTGATAAAGCGTGCCGCCCAGCAGTACGTTGAACACCTGTATGCCGCGGCAGATGCCGAGCATGGGCTTGCGCGATGCCAGCGCGATGCGGAAGACCGCCGCCTCCATGACGTCGCGTTCGGGACAGATCTCCACGCTGTCAAAGCGTTTAATTTCGCCGTAATACGCGGGGTCAATATCCGGTCCGCCGCTGAACAGGAATCCGTCGCAGCGCGCGCAGACCGCTTCCAGCACTTCTTCCGAATCGGTGAGCGGCAATATCAGCGGCGCCGCCCCCGCCCGCGCGATGCTGTCCGTGTACGCTTTATTTACGCCGGTCTGGCCGTTTCCCGCTTCCCAGCGCGGCGTCACACCCACGAGCTTCATCGTTCGTAAAGCTTGTCGGCAATGAAGTCCATGATCTTATCGTGGCAGCCGCCGCAGCCCGTAGAGCAGTGGGTCTGCGCCTGCACGTCTTCGAACACTTTCACTACGTCGGAAATATCGGTCTCGGTCTTAATGACGTTGTCGATCTGCTCGTACGTCACCTGTTTACATTTACAAACCAGTTCCCTGTAATCCATTATTTGTTGTCCTTGAGTTCCTTCAGGATCTGCACCACGCTCACGATCGCGCCGGCCACGGAGGCAACGACGCCGCCCGCGCCTTCGGGAGTCGTGAAGGTGTTGACCAGTTCGGAGGCATCGGTGACAACGTTGTTCACCGACCCGGTGATCTCTTTAACGTTGGACATCGTCTCGTCGGCGCTGGTCGCGATATTGGGCAGTTTTTTGACCGTTTCGTCAATATTGGCGGAGTTATCGTCCAGGAGCCTATTGACCTTTTTGATCGTCTTGCAGAGCCGTATCAGCAGCACCGTAAGCGCGATGACCGCGGCGATGCCCGCCACCGCCAGCAGGCCCAGGAGCAGCTGCGACCAGGAGAAAGGCAGGCTGATGTTGCCGCCTTCAGCTGTCAGAATAATCATGATACACACAACCTTTTCCGGCTTCAGGCCTCGTCAGTAGCTTCCACGGCTTCTTCGACGGCGTCGGCTACATCTTCCGCGGTTTCCGCAATAATAGCTTCTTCCGCGTCTGTATTCTTCTTGTTTTTGATGTCGGCGAGCTTGGTTTTCACGTCGTCAAACGTCTTGACACATTTGTCCTTCACGACGACGGCTTTCTCTTTTACGGCGCCGGCGATCTCTTTGGTCTTGTCGGCAATGTCTTTTCTGGTCTCGGCTCCGGATTTCGGCGCGAAGAGCAGGCCCAGCGCGGCACCGACAACGGCACCCGCGGCAAAACCGGCGGCAAGCGATATGGTCGCACGGACCGCGGCATCATGATTTGCTTTCTTTACAGTAGTCAATGGAAAAGTGAACATAGTTAATGATCCTCCTTGTTATTATTTGCGTTTTTATTCTATCACATCACACTGCCCGATTAAAGGCTTTTTTGTGACATTTTTACTATTTTTTGCCGTACGCCCGGACCTTTACGTATCCGCTCAGACCGCCGGGCCGAACAGCTTCCGCAGCCAGTTGCAGCTGAGCGTTATCCATTCCGATGCCTCCGCATCCAGATTCGGCGGGCAGAAGTATGTGCGGAAATCGCCCAGCGCCATTCCGTGCGCGCCGGTCTGAAAAATATGCACTTCCGCGGGCACTCCGGCCTTGTTCAGCGCGGCGGCAAAGTCGAGCGAATTGGCGATCGGGACCAGATTGTCCTCCCAGGTACTGAATATAAAAGTCGGCGGCGTTTTTTCGCGAGTCACATACTTATCACAACACACGTATTCAAACAGTTTTACCCGTGCTTCCTCGTCCTTGCTGCCGCGGAGCAGCAGGCCCATCATGCGCGGATCTGCGAACAGGCCGGCATCGTTGATCACCGGATAGCACAGCACCAGCGCGTCGGGCCGGTTCTCTTCCCCGCTGATGCCGGCGAGGCGTCGGATGTCGTTGTCATCCCAATGAACGCCTAAAGAAGCGGCGAGATGGCCGCCGGCGGAGAAACCGCACAGCGCGATCTTATGCGGATCCGTGAGGAAGCGGGCGGCGTTGTCCCGGATATACTTGAGCGCCGCGGAGGCATCCGCCTGCGGATTCGGCCAGACGGCATCCGATCCCACGCTGTAGCGCACTACCGCCGCGTTGAAGCCTGCGGAAAGGTACGCCAGGGCGATCGGTTCCGCCTCCCGGTCGGAAGTACCGACATAACCGCCGCCGGGCAGCACGACCACCATCGGCCGCAGATGCGATACGACGATCTCGGGGCTCTCATTCTGGACATAGATGTCAACATAATACTTCCCGTCCGGGCTCAGCACTTTTCTTTCGGTATACATCCGGTCATCCTCCGTTTCAAGCGGGCGGCCGGTCGGTCGCTTTAAGCTTTCCGTCCAAACCGCGTATATGCGCAAAAAGCTTCCGTGCCTGGTTCTCAGGAACGGAAGCCGGTTATTTGCATCCAAACGACTTATCGCCTTATTCCTTGGAAGCGTTCAGAGCCTTTGCGAGTCTGGACTTTCTGCGGGCAGCGGTATTCTTGTGCATAATGCCTTTGGTAACGGCTTTATCCACAGAGACAGAAGCGGCTTTCACGGCCTCTTCAGCGTTATCAGCTTTATTGGCAACAGCCAGTCTGGCCTTCTTCACGGAAGTTCTGACTGCGGATTTGGCAGCTACGTTTCTGGCGTGATTTCTCTCTGCGACTAAGACTCTCTTCTTAGCAGATTTAATGTTCGGCAATTCGGTTCACCTCCCGAAGCAAATTGGGCACGCTTTCGCGCACTCGGTCATTTTACCACAACGGTCAATAGTTTGCAACAACTTTTTTGCAGGCTTAGAACACCAGCGGCGGCAACTGATCCAGGCACTCGCAGATCGCCGCCTGCTTCGCCGGATCCATAGTTTTTTTTACGTGAATGTGGATGGCGTTGTCAACATCCTCCGCGCTCTCCAGCACACACTCGTCCTCCACCGGGCAGTTCTGCTGCAGAAACAGCGTGTATCCTCTGATGTACACGTTGATATCCGCCTCGCGCAGATAGCCTGCCAGTATAAAGATCTGCCGTTTCACCTGCTTGATCGGGTTTTTGACGGTCTTGGTGTACGTCAGTCCGGCAGCGCTGGTATGGTATTTGGTCCATTCGAAATCGCCGATATTGCCCTCCAGCCGGCCGCTGTGGTTCTTGACCTCGATAATGAACACGCCGCTGCTGTTGACGACCACGTTGTCCAGTTCGGTGCGTTTGCCCTGGTAATTGACCACCAGATTTGAGAACAGCCGGTCGTCCGGCCGCAGCACGCGGCTGATCAGCTCCGATGCCATTTGCTCACCGCGCTCCCCGGCCTTGTCGCTCTCGGTGCGCCGCTGCAGATCGAACACATGCTTGGCTTTGACCACGACGAGCAGCATGACCACAAACGTCACGCTGAGCAGGACGCCGACCATACGCTGTGTTGTTATCGCCAAAATCAAAGGAAGCATTTAAGAACCCCGTTTATCTGCGCGGCACCGCAGCGCGTTTATCCATCGATCAAATGCAGAATAAGTCTGCCGCTGCCTTTCGCGTTCTGATGCTGACCGGCCAGCAGCGCCTCTTCTATGACCTGCGTGCACGAAGTGGAGATCACGCGGTCCGTATGTACTTTTTTGGACTCCTCCAGCGTTACATTGAAAGAATCCGTCATGTTCAGGTAGTGGAAATGCTGCAGGCCCACAGTGAATACGCGGTCGTCCGCCACCGGCTCGCCTTCAAATTCGAAGCGCAGGAACGAATGCGTCTGCTGATCGTACTCCACTAAAAGGCCGCGGGACAGCTGGTAAAACTCGGTATGCGCCCCCGCCAGCGCCTCGTCCCGCAGCATCCGCATGATGGCGCGTTTCAGCATCTCGCCGGTCCAGTACACCATATGCACCTGATCGTCGTACGGGAAGCATTCGCGCAGATCGCCCTTCGTCACCACGGGGCCCAGCATCTCATTGCGGATCGAGCCGGAGCCCAGCAGGAACACATCCACGCCCAGCGCGTCTTTCAGCACATCGGAAAACAGGTCGCCCAGTTCGGTCTCGCGGATGCGCGTGGGGTGGGTGAGCTGCCGTACGAATTTGGTGATGATGCGGCCGTATTTCTCGTCGGTACGGGTCTTGTAGCCGGTGATCATCTGCTCTATGGAGGGGTCGCGGGGGCAATGCTCGGCGTCGATGGGCACCGGCTGCCACTTGAAGCTGTCAATACAGTTTTCGTCGGTGTCGATCAATATATCGAACCGCCCGATCTGATCCGTGCCGGTGCCGGCCTGGACGATCGGAATGCCGTTGACCACCGCCGGTTCGGTGATGAAGGTGTGGGAATGGCCTCCGATGATCACGTCCACACCCCAGGCGGGATCCAGCATTGCCGCCAGCTTTTTGTCCTCCTCGAAGCCGATGTGGGTGAGCAGCACGGTGAAGTCGATGTCGATGGCGTTGTACGTATTGCAGATGCGTCCCACTTCGTTGGCGGCGTCCTCCAGCGTGACGAACGTGCCGATCATGCCGTCGGTCTTGCACTGCAGCAGCACCACGTCGGTCAATATACCGATAAACAGTATCTTCATGCCGCCGATCTCGATAATATGGCAGGGCTTGAACAGGCGCGCGCCGTTGGTCTTGATGTGAAGGTTGGCGTTGACGATGGGAAACTCCGCGCATTTTTCCAGGAACAGGAGGTGCGCCACGCCGTAGTCAACTTCGTGGTTGCCAAGTGTCACGACGTCCGGCCCCAGCATGTTCATGATCTGGATCGTGGACAATCCGAGAAACTCGGAGTCGATGATCGAACCCCGGAACATGTCGCCGGCAATGGCGTATATCACGTTTTCTTCTTCCTGCCGCACCTTGTTTATGTAGCCGGAGAGCAGCGATACGCCGCCCACCAGTTTGTTGTCCAGGTCTTCGGCGAGGAAGTCGCCGTGCATGTCGTTTGAGTGGAGCAATGTCAGTTTTTTCAGGTTTTTCATGGTATTGTCCCTCCTTCGCGAGAGCGGTAAAACGTTAATTTGCCGTTTGATCTAAAGTAAAGTGTATCATATTCCTCAACACTTTTCAATGAAGATGATCGCGCTGGACTCAGGCTCGGGCAATGTGAACGTGTAGCCCTTTTTAAGCTTGTTGCCGCGCACTGTGGCAATGACGTTGCCCTCCGCGTCGGTGAGGCGGTATTTGGCATTGTCCGGCACATGGAGCTTGAGTGTTTTGGAGCTGTCGGGCGATTCGGGGCCGCGGAAGATCTGTATTGCCCCCGAGTGCGTATTTTCGTCAAAATACTCCCAGGCGCGCCAAACGTCCGACGCCTTGCTGAACTCCGTGAGCGGATAGAAATCCGCGTAATAGTATTTGGACAGTTTGCGCCATTCGGTCTCGCCCTGCTTGGCCAGCGTCCAGTCGGATCTATCGGAAGTGTAGTCCACGCTCAGTATGAACCAGGGCGCCATAGAAGAACGGTAGTTGTACAGCGTCGCAGGCGCGGAGGAATGCACTTCCAGCTTAAAGTACGGGATCCACTGCGAGAGCGCCAGCATGCAGGTCTGGCGTTCGTTCCAGCCGTCGTCGTTGCCGTCCCAGAAGTCCGAAATGTGGAGCGGCACGCTGCGCCGGAGCGTCTCGATGTCGTTGCGGCCGCCGCCCGAAGCGCAGGAGTCGATCATCATGGACGGATAACGCTCCAGTATCGAATCCCACATTTTGAGGTAGCCCTGCACGTACAGATTCTCCTTGATGCCCTCGTTGAACAGTTCGTCGGCGTAGCGCCAGACCTCGCCCGGATTGACGTTGAAGTCGGAGCGCAGCATGTCGATATTGCCGTCGTCCAGCACTTTATAGATGCGTTCCAGCAGCCAGTCGAGGCACTCCGGATTGCCCAGATCGAACAGCTCGCCCTGCAGCCAGCTGCCCGCCGCCGCGGTGCCCAGGAACCACTCTTTTTTGAAGCCGGGCATGTAGTCCAGAAAGTCCTGCACGTTGCAGCGCATTACCTCCGCCTCGAACCACAGCATCACTTTGCCGCCGAGCTCGTGCATGCGCGCGGATACGTCGGCAAACCGGTCCGGGAAGCGGGAGGTATCCACCATCAGCGTGCCGGTCTCGGGCCAGCTGCAGCTCTCCCCTTTCGGATTGGTGTACCAGCCCGCGTCGATCCAGAGATAATCCAGATGGATATCGTGCTCCGTATAGGTATTGATCAATTTTAAGAACTGCCCGGTGGTCATGCCGGAGGCGCCGGAGGAGGCGCAGAAAACCGGCTCGAATCGTTTTCCGTCGGGATGGCGCATGTTGCAGTCAATGAACCAGCGGCGCCACAGATTCATATTTGCGGTCTCATCGTGGCCTTTGTAATTCAGCAGCACGATGAGCGGCGTACGGATCTTCTGCCCCGGTTTCAGATACAGGTCGGTCTTGAACTGTCCGGCCGTAACGTGCGTAACGTCGCCGCCGTCGTTTTTGAACTCGGTCATCCAGCTGCCCGGCCAGCCGACGGCAATAAACGTACCGTGCCTGCCGTACTCCAGATTGAAATACGGAAAATTGCCGTGGGTCGGGCGGCCGGAGTCGGTGCCTTTCAGAACATAATTATGGGTAAGCTCGACCCGGTACGGCGCGTACATATCGCCCAGGTCGCCGTTGATGCCTTTCAGCACCGGGTTTTTGCCCTTGAACTCCATATCCAGCCCGCGAATATCGCTGAAATTGTATGTGTCTTTCTCACCGGTGTTTTCCAGCCACAGCGTCCATTCGCAGGCGTCGTACGCGCTGTAACTTTTGCCGTCTACGGTGAACGTGACGCCGGAGGGTTTGTGCAGAAACTTGGCTTCGGTGTGTGTGCCGCCGTCGGTCTTTTCGGTGTTGACGCTGAGTTTTTCAAACGATTCGCCGAAGCCGGAGTACGCTTTGCCGTCGTATTTGAACGAGATCGGGAAGGACGCGGGATCTTCCAGCATTTTCTCCAGCGAGCGCGGATCCTTCCGGCGGCAGCCGGACAGGGTCAATACGGCACCGCACAGCATCGCGGCGGTCAATAACAGCATAATGATTCCTCTCCTTTTCATACGTGGACTACTTCCTTTCATGACCGGTCATTACATTGGATCCGGAACGACGGCGCCGGCAGGCCGAAAGAGTTTACGAGGTTGGCGTCCGCCATGTACGCGCTGAAATCGTACGCGAAACAGACTTCCGCGGCAGCGTCCTGTGCTACGCTTCCGCAGCGCACCAGGACGGTGTCGCGGGCAACGATCTCTGCTTCCGCCGGCGCTGCCTTGGCGCTGTCAACGCTCTGGATGCCGAAGCCGGTGAGCGCGCTGCCGTCGTCGGTCTCAAGGCCGGTACCGGCATATTTGAATTTCACTTCAAACCCGTCTGCCGTACGCTTTACTTCCGCGGGGACCGGTGATTCGTATTCGGCGGGATCGGGCATTGCCGCCGCGCCGCCGTATTCGTACGCGTACGCCTGCATTGCCAGCCGCCGCCCCAGTTCCGCTTTGTGGGGAGAATGCGCCCAGTCCGCGTCCCCCGGCAGCGCGCCGAGATCGCGGCACACCGCCAGATAACTGTTCGGGATCGCCTTGAGCGCGTCAAACTGCTCCAGCCGAACGATCTCGTGGTACGGGAAGAATTGCGGCCCCTCCGTGCGATATGAGCAGAGCTGTACGTTGTAAAACGGGAAATCCGTATGGAAGCGGGCGCGCTCATCCGCCACGAACGCGGCCAGATCGCCGCAGTACCGGGGCGCCGTCTCCGCCCAGCAGCCTTCGCTCTCGCCCTGGAAAAACAGTTGCCCGTAAAACTCCAGCCCCAGCAGCGGACTGATCAGCGTGTTGTAGTAGCCGCCCACGGGCATATTGGCGCCCAGCGTATAGCCGCGCGCGTTCGCCAGCTCGGTCGGCATAAGTTCCCGCAGGCACGCACCGCCTGCGCAGATCATGAACAGGCCCAGCGGCACATCGGTATATTGAATCAATTCTTTTGCGAAATAATACCCCATCGCGGAGAAATTCAGCGCCGCGTCGCGGTCGGGCCGCTGCCAGTGCCACGCGGGGTCAATTATGTCGTACGCCGGCTCCGCGCAGTTGTCCCGGAGTTCGTATGCGCCGGCCTGAGTCTGGCAGAAAAGGCGGAAATTGTCCTCCGGCGAGAAGCGGTCATACAGTTCGGGCGTAACCTGGATGCATTGAGAGAGATGGCATTCGGCATTGGATTGACCGCCGATCAGCCACACGTCGCCCACCAGAATATCCTCAAATTCCGCGCGCCCGCAAGCGGAGTCAATCACCATCCGCGACGGCTCCCGCTGCGCTTCCCGCGCTTTGAATATCAATTCAAACCGGCCTTTGGCGTCAACGACGCTCTCCGCCTCTTCGCCGCCCTGCCAGCTGCCACGCACCTGCATGCCCGGATGGCGGGAAAAGCCGAATATCCTGACCGGTTTGCGGCGCTGCAGCACCATATGCGACGAGAAGCAGCCGCTAACTTTAAATTCAGGCAACTGTTCGATCTTTAAAGCGCCTTCGGTCTGCGGCTGCGCGGCGGCGACCTGCCCTTCCGCCTGCGGCAAAGCCGGCGCCTCGGAAGGCGTCCCTCGTGATTCAGATGATGATACCATTTTGTCTACCTCCGCTTTTGTGCGCACAACAGCACGCACCGGGTATTGCTGCGCATATTATACACCAAACGGCGGGCAATTGGGAAGCCCGCCGCAGCCCGTTTTCACGAAACTGGCGCAGCCTGTTCTCACTGCCCTGCCTGCCGCTGCTCCGACAGTCTTTTAAGTTGATATTCTGTTATTTTTGAAATATACCGCCACTTGAATTTCACGCCGCTGCAAATAAGAAACGCTTCTTTGACGATATAAACCTGTTTCGTTTCTTTGTGCCTTGCGACGGTATATATGGAATCGAGCGACGGTCTGCCCGACGCCAGCACGAATAAGGTCTCAAGTTTGCTTTTCCAGTTCCTCGAGTAGTCCTCTTCACTTACGGACTGCTCGTCGTTCAGTACGACGTCATAGAGCTTCACTTCCCTATAAAGATTTGCTTTTTCGTCGTATTCGTTGTGACTTATCCTTACTTTCTTAACTGTCATCGCACGATCTGTGATATATTGCTGATCGATCTTTTCCTCGACCGGCCGCGCCGGTACGGTATAATACATATCGGGATGCTCTGCAAATTCTCTGACCGCGAAGACGAATTCTTTAAGAGCCTCGTCAAACGGCAGGAATTCGAATCTGCCCTGGGGGCCGCGCATATCGTCGTAATGCGTTGCGCCGCTCCACAGATCGTCACCGCAGTATCTCATATAAGGAATACCGTGATGGCCTACGTCCGCGCCAAGTCTGCCGACGCCGACGTTAATATGGGCAAGAGTCTCTTTATCAATATTTGCAGCAGCCAGTCTTAACTTCGTTTTTCTTATAAATTCTATTGATTTGAGATTTTCTTTATCTTCCTCCGAAGTCGCGTACGCCAGCGCCTGATCGAACGTGATCTCGTGTCCGAATTCATCCGATTCAAAAACTCCCATGGGATTGATGACCCTTCTGACGCGGCTTTCGGCGTAATAGTATTTTCTGTCCCGGAATTCCACTCTTTTGGAATAATCGCCCTGGCTCGCGTCAATCAGAAACAGTATCTCCGCCGCGTCGTTGTCGAATAGTCTTTTTTTCAGACAGCCCATGCAGTATGTCCCGCTTTGAATTTGGAACAAGCACGGCTGCGTCGAACGCCCTTTTATGAAAAACATTTCGCGGCCGCATATCTTACACTTCAAAGCGACCACGTCGGTGGTTTGATACTGACTGTTTTTTTTCGGAGCCGGGTTTGGTACGCTCTCCCCAGTATCGCGTTCCGGGCGCTGCGGGGTCCTGCATTCTTTGCAGAATCTTTTTCCGTCTATCACGAACGTTTCCTCCGCCGGAACGGTCCTTCCGCATTCGACGCAGGTGTATTTCGCCATAACGCTCAGGTGTTCGGCGGGTGATGAATGATCCGTTCTTATTTCGCCGGCGGTATCTTTGGCTTTTTTGGCTTTACTGAAATAAACGATCCAGAATACCGCGACGGCCAGCCCGAACAGTACAAGAACCAACGTTATTTTGTGCTCTATGTCCGCTCCCGTCCCGGAAACATAAACAACAAGGCAAAAAACGAAAGTAACGGTCAAAAGAATCAACGGTACTAATCCGGACGAATCATTGTTTTTGTCGTTTGTTTTCATATATCTTCTTTATCTTCATATTTCCGCATAATTAATCCATGCGTTTTCAATGTGACAGATCCCGTTTTCTCGGGGCAATTATTCCTCTCCCCGCAACTTTACTGTCTGGTAATCGTGACCCACGGCCGGCAGAAACTTCTTTATCACGTCTTCGGTACGCAGCTTAAGGCTGGAAGTATTGACGCAGGGATGGCAGCCGAGAAACTCATCTTTAAACACGACCTCATCGATCAGCAGCTTTACCGCATGATCCTTGTCGTTCATCAATCCCATAATGCTGACCGACCCGGGCTCAATGTCCAGATACTTCAGCATATCCTCGGGTCCTGCGAAAGAAAGCATGGCGGAATTGATCTGCGCGGACAATTCTTTCGTTTTAAACTTTTTATCCCCCGGCATCATCAGCAGATAAAACGCGGTCTTCTGGCGATTGCAAAGGAACAGATTTTTTCATATCACCACGCCGAGGACCTTGTCGACCTCGTTGCAGGCTTCCATAGTGTCCGTACGCTCATGATCCGTTCTTTGATATTCAATGCCCAGCGAATCCAGAAGGTCATATGTGCGTGACTCCCGCAGCAAACGCCCCTCGGTATTCGCCGGTCTTCCGTTTAACAGCTCCACGTTTATCCCCTCAGATCCCGACTATTCGCTCTTCTTTTTTCGCTTTGCCTTCTTGTTGGCTTTTTCCGCGCTCTTGTTTATTTTCTTTTCGCACTTGTGCATCGCATCGTTGGCCTCTTCGTCCCAGACCATTCGCTCCGGCCCGATCGTTCCGTACATCGTATTTTCAAACGAATACGTCATTTTGGCAGTCCTGATGAGGCGTTCGTTGTCCGTGTCATCCTGAAACGTGCCGAGGCTTGCGTAAATATCCTGCGTGATCTCGTAGTCGTATTGTTCCCGCCCCTCCCGGCTGGTGTACATTATCTCCGCAAAATAGCGGTTGGTGTCGGGATCGTAGTACGCGGTCCAGTTGTTGCCCTGTTTTTTCGTCTGCATTATTGTAACTCCTTAAAAAAGATCCGTCTTTTACCGCGCCGGGTAGTTCTCGAATTCCTCGACCGTTCCGGCAAAAACATTCATGTCGATATACCGCTCTTTTCCGTTATACCCCTTTAAAACGTGCCTGTTGGAATACTGCCAGAAGGTCCAGTCGACGCCTTTCGGAACGCGGGTATATACGCTCCGGAACCAGAGATCGCAGTCATCGAAATCATTCCGGACAATGGTCTTGTACGCCGCACTGCTCGCGTAAATAATTGGTTTCATGCCGTATTCGGCGGTCAACAGGTCAATCAGCGTACGCAGTTCTTTCTTTATTGCCGCAGCGTCAATATCTTTTTCCGACCGGAACCTGCCATAGTATTCCACATCGACCACCGGGGGCAGCATATTGTCGACAACGCCCACCGTGCCGCAGAACAGCTCCGCCTGCTTTTCTCCCGAGGATTCAAAACTGAAAAAGTGATACGCGCCGATCCGCAGACCGGTCCTGGCGGCCGCAGCCCAGTTATCACTAAACCGCGGGTCAACGAATGACGAGCCCTCTGTCGCCTTAATGAACGCGAACCGGATGTTCTGCGCGGCAAGGACATCCCAGTCTACGGTTCCCTGATACGAAGAGAGGTCGACGCCCCTGACCGGATAGTCATCCGGATCCGGGTTATTCAAATGGATCACGCCGAAGAACAGAAGGCTCCCTATAATTATCACCGAGCACAGCACCACGGCTGCGGTGATCCACACGATCGTCTTCGCCTTTTTTGATTTTCCGATTTGTTTTTCCCTCATAGATGTTTTAATCAAAATTTCTGCTTGAAATCGCAAAACGGTTGTGGTAAAATACTTCTCGCGTCTGGGGACGTAGCTCAGTTGGTCAGAGCGTTCGGTTCACATCCGAGAGGTCATGGGTTCGAGCCCCCTCGCCCCCACTAAACCGGTCGAAAGGCCGGTTTTTTGTTGCCATCGCCGCGCCGTGCGGCTGTTTACACTGCTGAATTCCGGGCGTTACTCCGGGTACGCGTACTCGCGGTACACACTGATTACTTCGACTTCCGCCAGTTCAAACACGCCGAAGCCGTCTTCGCTCACAGAGCGGCTTTGGATATCCAGTGCGACATATCGCGCAGTGCGGGCGTCAAATTCCAGCACCGGCACGCAGTCGGGTGCGTCAATATTAGAATATCTGCAAACTTCCGTATAATCGTTGCCGTCCGTGGACAACCGTACAACGATCTCCGACGGAAAATACCGGCCGAAAAAGCCGTCCTGCCGCGCCGGATACAGATCCAGGCGCTTGACGCGGACAATGCCGCCCAGATCGATCCTGATCTCCGTCGACATGCTTTTTCTGTAGTTGATCTCGCCGCGGAAAGCGGTCTCCCGGTCGCCGTCGGTCAGGTCACCGTCATTCGGAGACTCCACGTTCAGCAGCGTGACCGGGCAGCCGAGGGCAACGTTGCCTTCTTTCACCATCGGCGTTGCATCCGGTTCGGCGGTAGCAGGCCTGACCGTACCGGTATTATCCGGTCCGGGCGTGGTGACGCCGCCGTCTCCGCCGCGGCCGCCGCAACCCGAGATCAGGACCAGGCCAGCGGCCAGCGCCAGTGCGGTCAACAGCACAATTATCTTGCGGCAGCGTTTAACACTCATTGTATTTCAGTTCTCTTCTCGGCGCTGACGGGCCCGGGCCGCGGCGCGCTGGCATGCTTTGACGATCTCCACCAGCGGGATCATCAGGAACGCGAGGCCCATGGCCACCCCGTACTCCGACAGGCTGATCTCGGTGAAACCGAACGCGTTACGCAGGAACGGAATGAATATGACCGCTGAAGTAAGGATCAGCGAGCCGATGGTAGACAGCAGGATCATCAGATTGTGGTTGCCCTTCAGCATCATGCCGATCACCGACTTGCGCTGCGAGCGCATGTTGACCGAGTGGAATATCTCCGCCATGGACATCGTCAGGAACGCCATCGTGATGCCGTCTTTGCTCTGCAGGTCGGCCCAGGTGTTGCCCGGTTCCATCAGGTGGCCGATGAAGTACGCGGCCAGCACCAGTATCGTGACCAGCGCGCCCTGGTAGATGCAGTCGCTGCCCACACCGCCGGCAAAAATACCGTCTTTACTGCGGCGCGGCGGACGCTCCATTATATCGCTTTCGGCCTTTTCGGCAGAGAGCGCCAGTGCGGGGAAGCAGTCGGTGACCAGGTTGATCCAGAGCAGATGCACAGGCCGCAGGATCGTGAAACCGAACAGGTTGGCAATAAATATCGCGGCCACTTCGCTTAAGTTCGAGCCCAGCAGGAACTGGATGGCTTTGCGGATGTTGTCGTAAATGCGGCGGCCTTCCGCCACGGCGGTGACGATGGTGGCGAAGTTGTCGTCCGCCAGCACCATGTCGGCAACGTTCTTGGTAACGTCCGTGCCGGTGATGCCCATGCCTACGCCGATGTCTGCGGATTTGATGGAAGGTGCGTCGTTGACCCCGTCGCCGGTCATGGCGGTGATGAAGCCGCGCTTGCGCCAGGCGTTGACGATCCGCACTTTATGTTCCGGCTGTACCCGCGCATACACGCTGTACATGCCCACTTTCTTTTCGAATTCTTCGTCGGACAATTCGGACAACTGCGCTCCGGTGATCGCCCCGCGCTCGTCGTGCAGGATGCCCAGTTCTTTCGCGATGGCAACCGCCGTATCCAGATGGTCGCCTGTGATCATTATGGGCCGGATGCCCGCGCTGTGGCACTGCTCGATGGCCGCGCTCACTTCGGGCCGCACCGGGTCGATCATGCCGACCAAGCCCAGGAAGCACAGATCGCGCTCAACGCTTTCCGACGTTACCGTTCCGGGCAGTTCGTTCCACACCCGCTGCGCCGCCGCCAGCACTCTGAGCGCCCGTTCCGCAAACGCGTGGTTCTGGGCGAGGATCTCCTGCCGCCGCGCGTCCGTGAGTTCCGTAACAGTGCCGTCCGGCTCCATGACCGTGGTGCAGCATTTGAGCAGCTCGTCCGGCGCTCCTTTGGTAAACTGAATGATCTTGTCGCCGCTGCGGTGGAGCGTCGACATCATCTTGCGCATGGAATCGAAAGGCACCTCGGAAACTCTGGGTTCCGCCGCTTCCATTTCATACTTTTTCAGGCCGTTGCGGTTGGCAAAATCCACCAGCGCGTTCTCGGTGGGTTCGCCGGTGATATTGCCCTCTTCGTCGAGCTCGCTGTCGCTGCACAGTGCGAACGCCCGGGACAACGCCGCAGGCTCGATACCGGTGCTGTCAACGACAGTCATCTTGTTCTGCGTCAACGTGCCGGTCTTGTCGCTGCAAATGATCTGCGCGCAGCCCAGTGTCTCCACCGCAGTCAGTTTACGTATGATCGCGTTTTTCCTGGACATATTGGTGACGCCGATGGAAAGCACCACGGTCACGACCGCGACCAGCCCTTCCGGTATCGCGGCCACCGCCAGGCTCACCGCCAGCATGAACGTATCCAGGAAGAAGTCCAGGTCATGCGCTCCGCCGTCAATAAAGCGCCGCACCACTCCGAACAGGAAGATAAACACACAGATACCAATGACCAGTTTGGTGAGCACGCGGCTGAGCTGTGCGAGCTTCTGCTGCAGCGGCGTCTTGGAGTCTTTGGCCTCCTGGATCGCCGTGGCGATCTTGCCCATTTCGGTCTCCATGCCCGTGTTGGTGATCACCATGCTGCCGCGGCCGTACACCACTACGGAGCCCATGTAAGCCATGTTGTGGCGGTCCGCCAGCGGAATATCCGTGGCGTTGTCCGCGAGCGTCATGGCCTGAACATATTTATCCACCGGCACCGATTCGCCGGTGAGGGACGCTTCTTCGATCTTCAGGCTGGCGCTCTCCAGTATGCGGCCGTCCGCCGGTACCGCGTCGCCCGCCTCCAGCAGCACCACGTCTCCGGCCACCAGATCTTCGGAATGGATGTGCACGACTTTTCCGTCGCGGCGCACTTTCGAGGTGGCGGCGGACATCTCCTGCAGCGCCTCTATTGCTTTTTCGGCTTTGCTCTCCTGGAATACGCCCAGAAACGCGTTGATGATGACAACGATCAATATAATAAGCACGTCCGCCGGAAAACTGTGCTCCAGTATGGAGGTCACGGCGGATATGGCGGCGGCAACTAGCAATATGATGATCATCGGATCCGCCATCTGCTTGGCCAGCCGTTTTATCAGCGACTCTTTTTCGGGTTCCTGAAGTTTGTTCTTCCCGTTCTCCAGAAGCCGGCGCTCCGCTTCCGCGCTTGTAAGGCCTCCGGCGTCGGTTTTAAACTCCTGCAGGATCTTTTCTGATTCTTCGAGATAGTATTTCAAGGAAATCATCCTTTCGGCATACGTATAGCGTCTTAACGCAAACTCATTCTACCACTTTGCGCCGGCAACTACAAGTGAAACTTGAACAATTTTTGAAGTTTTTTTGCCTTCTGCGTTTTATTTTGCGTTGTCAGCACTTAAAAATCAGCCATTAAACTATTATAATGGTCAAAAAACGGCACATTATTATATATAATAATTATTATGTGCGGACAATAAACGGGGCAAAATCCGTCGCAAACGCATTTTACAGCCTGAAAATGTCTTAAAAATGATATATCAGGCACTGCGGCCGCATAAAAATGCGGCAGAGGCGCTTCATTATGCCGTTAACAGACCATTTTATTAAATAATTAAAAAACGTTACCCCGAAAAACTGCCGGTTTTCGGGGTATGCGTAAAATGTTGCAACTGTCAGCAAGTCATAAGGAACGAAACGCAGATAAATCGCAAAAAACGATTATTATTGTACGAGGTTCGGACAAGACCGGCCGTTTTTATAGCAGCGGATGTACTCGCACAGCCAGCGGTAGTACTGATCGCCGTGGCCGCCTTCCATCGGTTCGATATCGCGGCTGTATTCCTGGTTGAAGTTGTCCGTGAAAATGTAGCCCACGCCGTCAACATAATACTCCTGCGCGCACCACTCGTTCCACCAGGTCACCGTGACGATCTTGGGATGGACGGCAAAAACGTTCTTCCATTGACCGTTCCAGAAGCGCCCTCCCTGACGGCCGTGGGCGGTGGGCTGCGACATATACGTTTCCTGCGTTGCCACATCCGCGCACATGTGCTCCGCCTTTCCTTCCGCGTCGTAGGACACCGTGCGGGAGTTGTCGATCTCCAGGTAGCTCCACTGATTCGTTGACGCCGTAGCGCGCAGACCGTACATGCTGCGCACCGTAAGTGCCGGGAACAGCGTTTCATAGTCCGTGTCGTCTTTGCTCCAGTTCATGATGAACGGTTTGCCGTTCCAGTACACGAAGCAGTCCTGCCATTTTTCCGGCTGCATGAAGTGTTCATACATGGTGTCGAACATATTGCTGCTGCCCAGCCAGAACACCACGTACGGCGTGCCCAGTCCTTCGGCGCGCATTTCCATTATAGTATCCAGCAGCGCGATGACCGGGCCTTCGATGTACGATGCCCAGGGCCCGGAGCCCGGGTTGTACCCCGGCGCGGAAGCGTAGGTGTAGTCCAGGATTATGAAATCTACGCCCGCGTTGTACAGCAGCGTCATGTTGTTGCGGATCGCGTCGGTATCCGTGCTGCGGTAGTAGCCCTGCGCGGGTTTGGACCAGTAGTGGAACGCGGGCACGTGGTTGTGCTGGTCGTCTTTCGTACCGAAACCGTATTCGGCGCTGAAGCCGTACTGCTTCGTGAGTTCTTCCACGTTGAGCGCCTGCTCGATCTTGCCCTTGCCCTCGCCGTGGATCGCGTTGAACCACATGGTGTAGCAGATGCTCACCACGTCGGTGCGGTCGGTGATGTCGAGACCGAGAGTATTGCCTTCCGCCGGCACCGCGGTGATGGTGGTCGTGGTCTTCTTTTTGCCCCTGGAGCAGCCGGTCATGCTGATATTGTCCATCGCTACGCCTCCCAAATGTGTGAAGAACGAGAAATACTCGCCTTCCAGTGTGTCCATGTCTATATTGCCGCTGTATTTTTGCTGGTCTTCGCCGTTGAATACCGTCATTTTGCCGTCCGCGCAGGCGACCCGCAGCACCAGCGTGCCTTTCAGGTACACGTAGATGTCTTTACTCTCGGTGGCAACGATGTCCACGTGCGTGTCGCCCTGGATCAGGCCTTTGTCCACGCGCACCGAGACGTTGCCCGCCGGCCACGCCCAGTTGGAGCTGTCGCCGCCGTATACGGCAATTGACGCCGTACTCACGTTAAAAGCAATATAAATGCCATCGCCCGGATTGTCCGCGATCGCGCCCACGTTGCTCTTGAACACGCCGACCATGGCGGACATCCACGCTCCGCCGCCTTCGGAATAGAACGAACCGTCAAACGAGAGCTGCGCCTGGGAATACTCGTCCGCCGGCCAGGGCACGCTGGGCGCCCAGGTCGTCCAGCCGCCGCCGAAATGGTTCTCCGCGGTATCCGAATACGATACGTACAGCGTGCCGTCAACGATGCCCACCGCGTTCTCGTCCCGCATCTGCGCCTCGCCGTCAGCGGTCACATCACCGTCTTCGAAATCCGTCTCGAACAGCACTTCCGCGCCGACGGCATTTCGGTCAACGACCCCGCCCTTCAGCGACATATCGTATGCGTCCGAAACGTTTACGACCGACTCTTTTTTGTATTCCACGCGTCCCTGATTGAAGTGCCCGTCTTCCGCCGCGCCGTCAACTCTGACCATCACGTTGTCCGGCGTATCGCCGGCCGGCTGCGTGCAGCCCGCCGCGGTCAGGCACAGCGCCGGCAGCAGTACGGCAACCACCGCACGCACACACCGGTTTCTGAATGCAGTTTTCATATTAGATCTCCTTTGGGCGGCAGATGCATTGCCGCGTCATCCGGTTAAATTGTACATTTCGGCGCACGGATTGTCAATTGCGCATTCCGCCAGAAACCGGCTTGCCTCCTCGCCCCGGATCCCGCGTTTCTCCGGATAGCACAGAATAAGCCGCTTTTTTGCGCGCGTCATCGCCACGTACAGCAGCCGCCGTTCGTCCTCCAGCGCCGCTCCCGCCGCTTCCGAACCGGGCAGTTCGCCCTCCAGCACATCGATCACCAGTACCAGATCGTATTCGAGTCCCTTCGCCGAGTGGATCGTGGACAATGTTACGCCGGGATCGCCGCCGGTGTCAAACCGTTTCAGCGTATCCAGCCGCCGGAGGCAATCCGTGTACGACGCCGCGCCGGCGGTCAACATCTTCA
Organism: Clostridia bacterium; assembly: GCA_017620915.1. Taxonomy (GTDB): domain Bacteria; phylum Bacillota; class Clostridia; order UBA1212; family UBA1255; genus UBA1255. The sequence goes on from JAFZSK010000003.1 coordinate 38,166, forward strand.
AGAAATCCAGCCCGATCGACACGGTCTTGCGGTCCCGCCCCTCAAGCCGGCACTGCTCTTCCGCGTGCTTGGCAAATCCTTCCCGGAGCAGTTTTTTAAGTACCGCGGCGGGCGACGGAATAATTAGCACACTGCGTCGCTCCGCCTCGGCCAGTTCCCGCAGGAACGCGCGGACAACGGAGCTCTCGGTCGTATCGGGACAGCTGCCGGAGGTGAGGTACGGTATACCGGAAGCGGACAACGCCAGCCGCACCGGCAGCGACGACATGCCGTTACGGTATAGTACGCATACGGTCTCGCCGGCAATAGCCGCCCGCCGCGCTATTGCCGCGCAAAACTTCGCCTGCGCCGCCGCGTCCGTAAAACTGCGCACTGCCGCGCTGCCCCGCGCTTCCGGCCGCAGCGTAAACAGATCTTTGGTAAAGCGGCGCTGATTGACCGAGACCAGCGCGGCGGAAGCGCCGACGATCTCAGGCGTGGAGCGGTAGTTGCGCGTGAGTTCGTAGCGCGCCGTATTCGGGAACTCTTTGACAAATTCGAACAGGCATTCCGGCTCGGCGCCGCGGAAGCCGTATATGCTCTGGTCATCGTCGGCAACGATAAAAATATTGTCCCCCGGCGCGATCAGGCGGATCACTTCGTATTGGCTCCGGGACAGATCCTGCGCCTCGTCCACCTGGATGTAGTCGAAGCGTCCCTGCACCTCACGCCGCAGTTCGGGTCCGGTCCGGAGCAGTTTCAGCGCAAATGCGATCATGTCGTCAAAATCCAGATAGCCGCGCTCCCGCTTCACCCGTTCGTACTCCCGCGCTATCTCACTGTAACGCCGGATCTGGTTCGAACCGGAGGGGCGGCGCGCCGCGGGGCCTTCGGCCTCCTTGCGGAAATAGCCTTTGAGCCGCGCCAGCATCGCCTCATCCGGCCGCACGCCGTTGAACTTTTCGTATATTCGGGACAATATTTCGTTTTTCGGCGAATCCTCGCCCTCGATGCGCTCGAAACGGCGCCCGCTTTTCCGTTCGTACATGCCGACGATGCCGTTGCAGTACGCGTGCACCGTGGAAAACACCGGCACGGGCACTTCATCGCCGCTGACGCCGGCCAGCAGTTTGTACCGCTCCCGCATCTCCGCCGCCGCGGCGCGGGTAAAAGTAACGCACAAAAGCCGTTCGGGAGATCGTATTGCCCCCGCCAGGCGCACGGAACGGTTGGTAATAACAGTAGTTTTGCCGCTGCCCGGGCCCGCGAGAACGAGCGCCGGACCGGCGCCGTGGCTGACCGCGGCGCGCTGTACTTCACTGAGTTCGTATATCATCAGTATTCTTTTCGGCGAATGTTGGTGAGTTTGTTGATCAGTTTGGCGCAGGGCTTCTCGATGAGGTATGTGACCGCGATCGCCGCCGCAAACGCCGCTATTGCCACAATGACGGTATATTTGTGCATCCAGGGGCGGTTGTCCGCGATATTCGGCAGCTGCTCGCCCTCCCAGTACGGGATCTTGTGCTCCTTAAGTTTGACCGCGATGACCTGGTGCCAGATGTACAGGTTGTACGAGATGCCCGCCAGGAAATGCATCACTTTATTGTCGAAGATCTTGCGCACCCACTTCACCGAGAACGCGATGCCTATGCAGATCAGCACGTAGAATATGGACAATATGAACCGGCTTTTCAGCTGCCAGTGGGTCTGGTCAACGCCCCGCGGCCCGGTCCGCAATATGAACCGCACCGCCAGAAACGCGCCGAAGGCCAATAACGTAAAACATGCCCCGGTAAACCGGCTGCGCTTTAAGTTGTTGGCCACGGACACGAACAGCAGCGCGCCCAGCATGCCGTTTGCAAACACACACAGCAGCGCGGGCATCTGGTTGAAGTGCCAGCGGAATCCGCCGTCGTCCAGCGGCAGCACTTTTTTGATCACGTAATAATACGACAATCCCACCATGCCGAAGTATGTGAGCATAGGCTTTTTGCGGAAAAAGTAGGCCAGTATCGGGAAGATCAGGTAAAACTGCACTTCCACCGCCACGGTCCACAACGCGCCGTTGAACGGCGTAGAAAGGTACGTTTCCGCGGTGAGATTCTGCGTAAATGTGAGGTTGGCGAACAACTGCTTCAGCAGCTGCTCATCCTTGAAAAGCGCACCGAAGTTGGCGTAGTTCTTCTGCGGATAGATGATGAAAATCAGATATACCAGCGTGCAGAAATAATACGAGGGCACGATGCGCGCGATGCGCTTGATGTAGAAATTGCGGACTTCGTACCGGTCCGGGAGTCCGGGCCGTCTGTCGCCGCCCTCGATCATGTATCGGGCGTACGGCAGGAACAGGCAGAACCCGGTGAGCAGGATCATCATGTCCACGAAAAACGAGCCGTAGCGCTGCAGCCATTCAAAAGAGATGATCTCGATGCCCAGCGCTTTGAGCCATTTGGGCGCCGGGAAGTTCCAGGTCCACCAGGATTGCTGCCAGATATGGAAGTGCGCTACGGTCAGGATCGCCAGAAAGCGGATGCCGTCCAGCACGCCCACGTAGCCGGTGGGAATGACTTCCCCGGGCGTGTCGCAGAAAGCGTTTTTCAGTTTTCGGCCGAATTCGGCGGCTTTCATTGACGCGCTCCTCTCAACCGGCGGGGCCGGTCACATTTTCTCGACGACGTTGACGCCGATTAGCCGCAGCGCCGTCTTGATGCAGGTGGCGGTGCAGGCGGTGAGCCGCAGACGGGCGGCGCGGATATCGTCATCCTCCGCTTTCATGATGGCGCAGGTGTTGTAGAATTTGTTGAACTGCTGCGCCAGATCGGTCACGTAACGGGTGACGATGCTGGGTTCGTACCGGACGGCGGCGTCGCGCACCGCGTCCTGCAGACCGGAAAGCAGTTTGATCAGCGCGTATTCTTCGTCGGAAGTGAGCAGTGCCGGGTCCGCGTCCGCGTATTCGATCCCCTGCTCTTCCGCTTTGGCCAGCACGCTGCGGCCCCGGGCGTACGCGTACTGCACGTACGGGCCGGATTCGCCTTCGAAGTCCAGTATGTCCTTCCAGGTAAAAATGATGTCGCGCTCGCGGCTGTTTTTCAGGAACGTGTATATCACCGCGCCGATGCCGACGGTCTCGGCCACGCTGTTTACGTTGTCCACGTCCTTGCTGGTAGTGCTCTGTTCGATGATCTCGCGGGTCTTGGCCACCGCTTCGTTCAGCACGTCTTCCAGAAGGACCACGTCGCCGTGGCGCGTTGACATTGCCTTGTCCGGGAAGCGCACGTATCCGAAGCCCACGTGCACACAGTCATCGGCGCAGTCAAAACCCATCTTTTTCAGCGTTCCGAACACCTGTTTAAAGTGCAGCGTCTGCGGCGTGCCAACCACGTAAATGTTTTTGTAAAAATCGTAATGGCGCTTGCGGTAGATCGCGGCGGCGATATCGCGCGTGGCATAAATCGTGGTACCGTCGGATTTGAGAATGATGCAGGGCGGCATGGATTCGTCGTCAAAGCGCACGACCTGCGCGCCCTCGCTCTCTTCCAGCAGGCCTTTTTCGCGCAGGATCTCCACTACTTCCGGCATTTTGTCCGTATAAAAACTTTCGCCGGCAAACGAGTCGAAATTCACGCCCAGCAGGTCGTACATGCGGTTGAACTCTTTCAGGCTGGCGTCAACGAACAGCTTCCACAGCGCCGTGATCTCCGGGTCACCCGATTCCAGCGCTTTGAAATTGGCGCGGGCCTCGTCTTCCAGTTCCGGTCGCTGCTCCGCCTCCGTGTGAAAGCGCACGTACAGTTTGAGCAGCTCGTTGATCGGGTCTGCCATGACCGTGGCCTCGTCGCCCCAGAGCTTGTACGCGGTGATCAGTTTGCCGAACTGCGTGCCCCAGTCGCCCAGGTGGTTGATGCGGACCGTATTATATCCGAGAAACTCGTAAATGCGCGCGATGGAATGGCCCAGGGCCGTGGACACCAGATGGCCGATGTGGAACGGTTTGGCGATGTTGGGCGAGGAAAACTCCACCAGCACCGTGCGGCCTTCCCCTTCATCGGAGCTGCCGTAGCGGTCGCCCAGACGGTCAATATTGTCCACCACTGTGCGCGCCACCGCCCCGCGGTCAAGGAAGAAATTCAAATATCCGCCCACGATCCGGATCTCGGCGATCACGGAGGGCAGCGGCTGCCGGTTCAGGCACTCCAGTATGTCACCGGCGATCGCCGGCGGCGCCTTGCGCAGTGTCCGGGCCAGTTTGAAGCACGGGAACGCCAGGTCGCCCAGCTTGCGGTCCGGCGGCGTCTCCAGCGCGTCAGCCACCATGGCGGCGTCAATATTCTCATTCGTCGCGGCGATCAGCCCCGCGATCAATTGTTTTTCGTCTGTCATTTATTCTGATTTCCTTTATCGGTTTTCTGTTTGTCCAGCTTGGCGGTCATGTACGTGCCGGCCACCACGATCACCGCGAAGATCACCGCCTGGTACGCCAGCTCCAGCTTCGTAAAAGATACGAAAAAGCATATCACGGCAGCGATCAGCGTCGGCTTCAGCTGTTTCAAGTCGGTGACCGCGTACACGATCACCGCGAGCAGCAGCACGCTGAACCACACGATGGTGTTGTACCCGCCGCCGGTGTTGAAGATATTGGCGAACTGACCGAACAGACCGTTGTCCATGGCGGAACCTCCTGTGACCGCGAGTGTCGCGTCTGGTTAAACTACGATATTGACGATGCGGCCGGGCACCACGATGACCTTGCGCACCGGTTTGTCCCCGATCAGCGCCTTGATCTTGTCGTCGGCCAGCGCGGCGGCTTCCACCGCTTTAGCATCGGCATCCGCGGGCACGGTGATGCGGCCTTTGAGTTTGCCGCAGATCTGCACCGCCAGTTCCACTTCGGCTTTTACGGTAGCGCTCTCGTCGAATTCCGGCCAGCTCTCCTGATAAACGAATTTATCGGACAATCCGAGCCGCTGCCAGATCTCTTCGGTGATATGGGGGGCAACCGGATTCAGCAGCCGGAGCAGCACCCCGAAGTCGCCGCGGGAGAGCGAGCCTTTGGCGTAAATCTCGTTGACCAGCGTCATCATGGCGGCAATAGCAGTATTGAACTTCATCCGCTCATAGTCGTCGGACACTTTGCGGATCGTCTCGTGCAGTATGCCGCGGTTCGCCGCTGACTCGCCTTCTTCGTCCGTCACCATATCCTGCAGTTTCCAGACGCGCTCCAGGAAGCGGTAGCAGCCGCGCGCGCCGTTGGTCGACCACGGGATCGCCTGGTCGAACGCGCCCATGAACATCTCGTACAGCCGGAACGCGTCCGCGCCGATCTCCGCCACGATGTCGTCGGGGTTGATGACGTTGCCGCGGGACTTGGACATTTTTTCGCCGTTTTCGCCCAGAATCATGCCGTGGGACGTGCGCTTCACGTAAGGTTCCGGACAGGGAACCGCGCCGATGTCGTACAGGAATTTATGCCAGAAGCGGGAGTACAGCAGGTGCAGCGTGGTGTGCTCCATGCCGCCGTTGTACCAGTCGACGGGCAGCCAGTATTTCATTGCCTCTTCGGACGCGATGCCTTTGTCGTACTGCGGATCCGTGTAGCGGATGAAGTACCAGGAGGAACCGGCCCACTGGGGCATGGTATCGGTCTCGCGCTTGGCGGGAGCGCCGCAGCAGGGGCAGGTGGTGTTGACCCAGTCCGTGGCGTTCACCAGCGGAGATTCGCCGCTGTCGGTCTGCACATAATGCTCGAGCTCGGGCAGCTTCAGCGGCAGCTCCTCTTCGGGCACGGGCACCCAGCCGCACTTGTCGCATTTGACCAGCGGAATAGGCTCGCCCCAGTATCTCTGGCGGCTGAACACCCAGTCGCGGAGCTTGAAATTGACCTTGCGCACGCCCTTGCCCTGCTCGCTGAGCCAGTCGGTGATGGCTTTCTTGGCTTCCGCCACGGAAAGACCGTTGAGGAAACCGGAATTGACCATCGTGCCGGTCTGGATATCGGTGAAGGCGGCGTCCTGGACGTTGCCCCCGGCCACCACTTCGATGATGGGCAGCCCGAACTTTTTCGCGAACGCCCAGTCGCGGTCGTCGTGCGCGGGCACGGCCATGATAGCGCCGGTGCCGTAGGAGCTCAGCACGTAGTCGGAGATCCAGACTGGTATCTCGGTGCCGTTCACGGGGTTTATCGCTTTAACGCCTTCCAGCGGCACGCCGGTCTTGTCCTTGGCCAGTTCGGTGCGCTCGAAATCGCTCTTGCGGGCGGCTTCGGCTTTGTACGCCTCGACTTCCGCGTAGTTGGTGATGAACGGTCTGAGCCGCTCCACCACGGCGTGTTCGGGAGATACCACCATGTACGTGGCGCCGAACAGCGTGTCGGGGCGGGTGGTGTATACAGTCAGTTTTTCATCCAGCGCAGGCAGATAGAAGTCAACTTCCGCGCCTTCGCTGCGGCCGATCCAGTTGCGCTGCTGCGTCTTCACTTTTTCGATGAAGTCAACGCCGTCCAGCCCGTCCAGCAGTTTCTGCGCGTAGTCGGTGATCCGGAGCATCCACTGGGATTTGACCTTGCGCACGACTTCGCCGCCGCAGCGTTCGCAGACACCGTTGACGACTTCCTCGTTGGCCAGGCCCACTTTGCAGGAGGTGCACCAGTTGATCGGCATCTCGGCTTTGTACGCGAGGCCGTTCTTGAACAGCTGCAGGAAGATCCACTGGGTCCAGTGGTAGTAGTTGGGATCGGTGGTGTTGACCTCGCGCTTCCAGTCGAAGGAGAAGCCCAGCATTTTGAGCTGTTTGGTGAAGCGGGCAATATTGTCCGCGGTGACCTTCGCGGGATGCACGTGGTTCTTTATGGCGTAGTTCTCGGCGGGCAATCCGAACGCGTCCCACCCGATGGGGAACAGCACGTTGTACCCTTCCATCCGGCGCTTGCGGGAAATCACGTCCATGGCCGTGTTGGACCGGGGGTGACCGACGTGCAGGCCGTTGCCGGACGGATACGGGAACTCGATCAGCCCGTAGAACTTCTTTTTTGTATAATCGCGGGACGCCTCGAACGCATGCTGCTCTTCCCAGATGTCCTGCCACTTTTTCTCGATCTCCGCCGGTCTGTACTCGCCGGCTGCTTTCTTTTCAATGCTCATATACGCTTCGCATCTCCTCATTGAAACGGTTTATATATTAATTATCCCTTGTCCGCTCGGACAATTCTTCGTACACCTGCTTGTGTCCCACGTTCTTGTACGCGGGCCGGATGATACGGTTGGTGATGGACAATTCCTCCAGCCGGTGCGCGCACCAGCCTGAGATACGCGAAATTGCGAATATCGGCGTGAACAGCGCTTTCGGGATGTTCAGCATCGAATACACCAGTCCGGAGTAGAAGTCCACGTTGGCGCAGAGCTGCTTGTCGCTGTGCTTGATCTCCGCGAACAACCCCGGCGTCAGCTCTTCGATCTTCTCCATCAGCCGGAATTCCTTCTGGAAGTCCGGGCCGGAGACCGCCACCAGTTCCCGCGCTTTTTCTTTCAGCAGCTTGGCTCTGGGGTCCGACAGCGTGTACACCGCGTGCCCGATGCCGTACACCAGCCCGGAGCGGTCGAACGCCTCCCCTTTCAGTATCTTAGCCAGATAATCCTTCAGCTCGCCTTCATCGTCCCAGTGCTTCACGTGCGCTTTGATGTCTTCGATCATGTTCATGACGCGGAGATTGGCGCCGCCATGCTTGGGGCCTTTGAGCGAACCGACCGCCGCGGCAATGGAGGAATACGTATCCGTACCGGTAGAGGTGACAACGTGCACCGCGAACGTACTGTTGTTGCCGCCGCCGTGCTCGGCGTGGATCACCAGCGCCAGGTCCAGTATCTCCGCTTCCAGCTGCGTGTATTTGCTGTCCGGCCGGATCATCTGGAGCAGATTCTCGGACGTGGACAACCCGTGCTGCGGATTATGGATGTACAAGCTGTGCCCTTCGTAATAATGCGACTTCGCCTGATAGGCGTACGCGGTCATCGTGGGGAACTGCGCGATCAGCCGGATGCACTGCCGCATCACGTTCTTCGGGTCAAGATTATCCGGATCATCGTCGTAGGAATATGAGGCCAGCACGCAGCGCGCCAGCTTGTTCATAACATCCGGGCTGGGCGCCTTCATGATCATATCTTCGGCGAAGCCGTTCGGCAGGCGGCGGTTGTCGTCCAGCATTTCCTTGAAGGATTCGAGTTCGGAACGCGTGGGCAATTTGCCGCACAGCAGCAGATAACAGCACTCCTCGAAGCCGAAGCGTTTGTCTTTCCTGAAACCGTCCACCAGCCGGTCAATATCTATTCCGCGATACAGCAGCCGCCCTTCGATGGGGGCTTTTTCGTTTTCGGCAAAAATATAACCGCGCACTTCACCGATGCTGGTGAGGCCGACCAGCACGCCGGATCCGTCCGAGTTACGCAGTCCGCGTTTAACGTTGTACTTCTCATAAAGACCGTTGTCAATATAGTCCGCATGTATTGCCTGCTCCGCCATCCGGGCGATGAACTCCGAGTGATCGCGGGTCTCTTCCTCTATTCCGTAACTGAACACATGCCTCACCTCTTCCGTATTACCCACGGCATTGACCGTGATGTTTTATTGTACTGGAAACAGGCAAAAATGTCAATCAGGGAATTGAGTAAAGCTCTACTCCCAATTTCGTGGCGTGGTCTGGCTTCGCGACCGACGGCGCTCGGTCGTTTGGCAGGTGGATTGGGATAAAATGCTATTTTCTTGCTGTCTTATACTACACCAGGCGCCTTCTAAGTGAATCTGCATGCCGGTGCGTATTGATTACTTGGTTAAAACTATAATTTTATGATCGTTTTATACCAGATTGGGCGCCTTCTCTCGATTATCGGCTCTATCGAATTTTGAGCGATTAGGATTAAATGGCTTTAGATTCATTTATTTATACCAAGAGCGTTCCGAAAGATAGGATTGACTTAATCTAAGTCAATACTTTTATACCATTATTTGAGTATCGCGTTTTTGAAAATGAGCGAGAGCAAAGAAAAACTGGTATTAAACTACGCGAGTTCAAGCTGTTTATACCAAATATGGCTAAAAAAATGAAAATGCAGCGACCGTAATGAAAAAAACGGGCGGATATGCAATGCTGAACGAGCGCCGTCGGTCGAACGAGAAAAACTGAGGCTGCAATTCCTTGTTTTGAAGATTGTGGCCTCCCGAACGGAGGTCGAGCGGAGGCCGCAATTCAGCATTTTTAAAAATGCGGTCACCGCATCAAGAAAAAGCAGTGACCGCAATTCAGTTTTTTAAAAATTGCGGTCACCGCGTTAAGCCAAATAGTGACCGCAACTGCCGCTTATCAGAAGGATCTCTTCTTCGCGAATACGACGGCGGCGCCCATTGCCAGCACCGCGAGGACCGCGAACATTGCCACAGCGGCATCGCCGGTCTGAGGCTGAACAGGAGTCTGGCCCGCATTGAGGTCAACATCCCTAAGTTCGCCCAGGTCCGCAAACGTGACCTGTACTCTGAGCGTCAGATTGTCTTCCAACTCGCCGTTTCTGAAGTAAGCAGCGCGGTTGTTCGGCCAGGCTTCCTGAGTCATGGGCAGAACCAGATAATGCAGCGCGGCCGCATCGGTAATCTGCTCGAAGACCATGAGGTACTGACCGGCGGCCAGCGGATCGTCGAATATCAGCTTGATGCCGCCGTTGCCGTTGGCAGCGATCTTGCAGTTCGTGCCCGCGATCTCGGAGCGCTCGCCTACGCCCGCGTCACCGGCAAGTTCGATCTCACCGGAAGCGACCGGCGTACCGGCTATGGAGGTGGCGTAGTCGGAATTGTACTTGTAGAGTTTCACACGGACAGTAGCAGCCGTCTGGCCGTCAGTGGCCGGGTTGCTGGCCCAGTAGTTGGGAACGCCGATCTCGGAGACCGGTGCGCTCGGATTGACTACGACGCCGATCTCGCGGCCGGAATGGTCCGCCGGGTTCTCGCTGTCATTAGAAAGCCAGAAGGAGCCGTCCCAGATGATGCCGCCGTTGTCGCAGGTGAACGCTTCTTTAGTGCCGGTAGGCTCGCCGGGATCTTCGCCGGGATCATCGCTGGTCTCCGGAGCCGGAGCGTCCGCGAACTTCAGCGTGAGGAACGTGTTGCGCTCGTGGCCTTCTTCACTGTTCAGTTTGACCACGGTGCCGTCCTGGAGCTGCGCTACCACGCCGATCGTCTTGGTGCCGGTAAGCTGGCCGATCGGAACTTCAACGTAGAAACGCTGTACATATTCCGCGTTGCCCGCGCCGAAGATGCTTTCAACGCCGCCCTTGAGCGTGTCTTCATTGGCTCTGGTGTAGCCGGGAGCCAGCGTGATCTCGTCGTCGATCATGTAGCCGAAGCCGATGACCGGCTGCTTGAAATCGACCCAGCCGGTGTAGCCGACAGAAATGCCGCCGTATTTGGTGGCATCCATCACGCCGTTTTCCGCGAAGGTGTCGATCTTCGCTCTGGCGGAAGATTCCGCGTCGGAGCCGAAGCCGTTGGCGAAGTTCCAGAAAATGGCGTCCAGGCTCATGCCGAACTGTTCGGAACTCGCGTAGTCAATGACGTTGTTGGTGGGTTTGAATTCGATGTTGTCAACGTTGTTCATCTTGAACTCGAAGTTGGCGTTGGGGTTGCTCTGGCTGTTCAGTTTGACGATGGTGCCGTCCTGCAGCACAGCGACGACGCGGATCGTATACTTTCCGGCCGGGGCCAGCGGGATCCAGACCAGGAATCTGCGGGCGTATTCGCCGCCGGCATTGCGGACCGCGTCCTCAGTCTCTTCAAAGAACTGGCCGTACGTGTCGATGACCGGTTCTTCGTCGTTGTACTGATAACCCATGGCCACGATAGGCTGATCGAATCCGATCCAGCCTCTGACGATAATTACGTCAAAACCGCTGGTATAAACGTACGCGGATCTGGGCAGACCGTCGGCACCCAGACCGTCCCACCACGCGTGGAGCGATTCGCCGCCCGCCGGAACATTGGCGCCAACAGCCGTACCGATCATGCTGTGAGCCCAGGCGCTCCATCTGATGTCGTCCAGATAGCCCGCCACCAGGCCCGAATCATCCACGTTGATGATGTTGGCCGCGCTCGCCGGAATAATAAACAGCGAAGCGATCAACGCCAGCGCGATGACAAATGCTAAAAGTTTCTTCATGATTAAACCTCCCTTTCACGGCCTTCGGCCGCTACTATATCGATTATTATTCTATATTCTCGCCTGACGGCTGTCAAGCGATAATATCAGTTTGCGATCAGGCTCCACTTTTCATTGGCCTGCTGCTGCATTTTTTCGAAGCCGGTCTGCAGATCGACCTTGCCGGACAGGATGTTGTTCCACAGCGCCGTCATCTTTTCGTTGGACAATATATCCCGCACCTCGAACGGACACTGGACAATTACCGTCGCGGGACGCGTATTGTCGGTGTATGACACGAACGCGGCGTAGTTTTTATCCGCCCACTGGCTGCTCTTGTCCTTCCAGAAATCATCCTCCGCCAGCGACCGCAGCAGCGGCACGTCGCCGCCCAGCTGGCTGTGGTACGCGCGCTGGCCGTGATCGGTCAGGAAATACAGCGCCAGTGCCGCCGCGGCATTCGGGTTCGCGGTGCGGTTGAACACTACGTAGCCGGTCGCGCCCGCGGACACTGTGTGGTTCTCAAACGCCGGGAACGGGCAGAAATCCCATTCCACATCGGCCTGGTCGTACATTTTACCGTACGCGTCCAGATACGTGAACGAAACGCAGTCAAGGAACGCGACCCGGGTGAAATTGTCGTCGCTGTTTGGGATCTTCGAAAATTTGTGCGCCATATTGCCGGAGAACGTCTGCCCCAGCGGGAACAGCCAGCCTTCCATCACGCCGTCGTACATCTCCTGGATGCCGCGCATGACCTCCGCACTGTCGGTGATCGTGATGCGGTGGTTTTTCTGATCCACCCACTCGCCGCCGTACGCCCGGAAGAACATCTGCCAGATGACGTCCCACCAGAGCCGGATACTGAAGCCGGCCTGCTCCACCACGCCATCCTGAGAGATCTGTGTGACCTGGCGGCAATATTCTTTGAAAGTCTCCCAGTCGGTGGCAATACTGTTGTCGAAATCTATGCCTTCCGCTTTCAGGATGTCCGCGTTGTACATCAGCGTGGCCAGGCCGATGTTGCGCGGCACCATGTACAGCCGGCCGTCGTATTTGCCGCATTCCAGCGCGCCGGTGTACACGTCGCCCATGTCGATGTTGAGCGGCTTCAGATAGCTGTCCAGCGGCATCAGCGCGTGGTGATTGAAGTGGTAGTTGCACACGTCGTTTTCGTCGCACCAGAACACGTCGCCTATGTCGCCGGATGAGATGCGGTTAGCAAAGGTCGTGCGGCTCGCGCCTTCAACGTGGACGCGGACGTTGGGGAAATCCTGCATGAACGCCGTTGCCACCGCGTTCACGCCGGCCATCATTTCATCGGTAGCGTCGGAATTGTCCACGGTGAACAGGATGCTCCCTCTAATGTCCAGCTCTTCGACCGTCAGTTCCTGATCGACTTCTCCGGTCTGCACCGGGGCTTTCTGACAGGCCGCAGCGCCGCCCAGCAGCAGGACCGCCAGGACGAGGCACAGCACCCGGATCATTACGCTTATGCGGTTTTTCATTGTCATCACGCCTTTCGCGTTATTGCGTCTGCTTCTTGTTCTTTTTCTTTTTTAGGGATACCGCCGTGACGGCTGCGGCCGCGCCGGCAATTGCGACGCCCGCCCCGATCAGCACCGGTACGGTCGGGAAATTAACGGGTCTGTGAGTATCCCGGTTTTTCGGCTCGGCCGTGGGCAGCGGCTCCGGTTCTTTTGCGCCCTCGCGCACCAGCACCGCGCCGCGGTAACCGTCCAGCGCCAGTTCCTGCCCGTCGCTCACCGTGATGATCTCGCCGGAGAACAGGTCGTACACATCATATGTGCCGCCGCCGAAAGAGACGGTCAGGTTTTTGCGGGTGGGAGTCGGATTGACCGCCACGATCAGCTGGCGTCCGTCGCGCATGTACGGGCTGGTCAGGATGCTGCCGCCGGCGTCAATATCGAAGCTGTAATTTATTGCCCCCGCCAGCGCCGTTTTCAGCTCATCGAACGAGCCGCCGGCCGAATAGACGCGGACAATACCGCTCTTATACTTCTCCGCCGCTTTGCGCACTTCGTCATCCCGGCCCAGTACAGTGGAATACTCCGGCACGCCGTCCACCCAGATCAGCCGGCCGCCCGCGCTTTCGAACTGCGCCAGTTTTTCCAGCACCGCCGGATCCATGGCCTCGGTCCAGGCCAGCACTATTACCGAATACGACGTCCATCCGCATTCCAGTTTGCCGTCCGTCACTGTTCCCTTCAGTATGCTCTCGTCGTCAATATAGTTATAATCATAACCCGCCTTCAGCATGTTCAGGCAGAGTTCATTGAAGTTCTCGGAAATGTCGGTCACTTCGCCCTCATACACCGTGTCCGCTTTGGTGCGCGCCTGCACCGCGGCGATGGGATAAAACACACCGATCCCCGAATTCATCCGCGCGCCTTCCAGCAGCACGTTCAGGCGGCCCACACAGTCGTTGAGCTTGCGCGCCTGCGCGGAATTGTACGATTCCTGCGGGTTGAGCATCACGAATTTATCCGCGCCGTACATGCGGGTGATGATCGCCCCCGCGAAGGAAGTGCCAAAGGGATCCGCTTTGAAGTTATCGTCTGCGATCGCCTCCGGGTTGAACTCCACCAGCACGTGAGGCTTATCCATATTGCGCGCCGAAGACGACGCCAGTTTGATGGCCACGAAGCTGCCGATCCACTGATTGCGGTCCATCAGCCGCTGCGGACTCACCTGCAAAAGATCGCAGCCCGCCAGGCCCATGCGGTTCATGCAGGTCAGGAAATTGCCGTACAGCACCACGTTATACGCCAGTTTTTCCTCCAGCAGAAGATGACCGGAGCCCGCGGTGCCGTGGGCCTGACACCACTCGTTGATCTGGCCGAAATAGTTTTCGGAAACGAGTTTGGCCACCGTCTGGTAGAAGTTGATGCGCACTACTTTGTCCGTTTCGGTGTCGCCGCCGTACAGCGAGTCCACGTGATCGAACAGGCTGTAGCCGTGCATCTGTTCAAACTCCGCGGGCAGCGAATCCTCCCACGGCGCGAGATACACGGGCACGGTACCGCCGGTGTGGATCGGATTGGTCATGTTGCTGGTGAACAGGCTGGGTTCGTCGGTGAAGAACGCTTCCACGCTGCCGAAAGTTGACAGCTTTTCGGCGTATTTGGCGTGGGTCAGCGAGATGAATTTGGCGATGGCGCCTTTGCTCATGACGTTGACGTACGGGCGGCCTTTCTGCCAGGGGTTGAGGCTGTCCCGCTCCACCCA
>JAFZSK010000004.1 GCA_017620915.1 Clostridia bacterium
AGAGAAGCTCCTTCCCGCATAAGAAACAGATAAGCAACAGACGAAATCAAACCGCCTATAAGCGCCAATAAGCCTCCCACGATCATTCCGATGATCATAATCAACATACCGCCGCCAGCAGCACTGCCGCGGCTCGTATGACTTTCTTATTGTCCATTTCGCTTCTCCTTCATCTCGCGCATCACTTTGAAACGCTGTATTTTATTGGTGGATGTCTTCGGGAATTCGGTATCGCGGAGCTCCAGTCCGCAGATGCGTTTGTATGCGGGCAGATCTTTATTGACGACCTTGATCTCGCCCCAGATGTAGCGCGACGCCGCCTCGGTCAGTTCGGCGTCCGTGAGCGTCTCGCCCGCTTCCGCCGCGGCTGCTTTGACTGCTTCCAGATTCGGGTACACCATCACGCTGATCTTGGTATCTTCATCCGCCGCGGAATCGTCGCCGTAAACCATGCACTCCGCAATGTACGGGATGCTGTCCAGTTTGCCTTCCAGTTCCTCGGGGTAAATGTTCTTGCCGGTATTGGTGACAATAATATTTTTGATCCGTCCGGTGATGTACAGGCGGCCTTTTTTGTCCAGGCGGCCCTGGTCGCCGGTGCGGAACCAGCCGTCTTCGGTGAACACCGCTTTGGTGGCTTCTTCGTTTTTGTAGTAGCCCAGCATCACGTTGTCGCCGCGAGCCTGGATCTCGCCTTTGCCTTCCTCGTCCGGGGAATCGATGCGGATCTCCACGCCGGGCATCGCGGGACCGACGGAGGCGTATTCGTTGCCCGTGTCGCGGTTGACGCACAATATCGGCGAAGTCTCGGTGAGCCCGTAGCCCTGGCGTACCTTGAAGCCCATGTTGACCAGATCTTTGCAGACTTCGGGTTTCATAGCCGCCGCGCCCGCGACGAGCAGGTGATTGCGCCCGCCCAGCGCCTCGTGCGCCGCTTTGAAGAACTTGGGACCCGCATTAATGCCGAACACGCGCAAGAAGCCGGAGAGACCCAGCAGGAACCGGAACCCGAACCACTTGGCCTTGGTCGCTTTGGCCTGCTTGATGATCTTGCCGTGCACGTTCTCAAGGATCAGCGGCACCAGCATCATCATCGTGGGCCGGTATTCGCTGATATTTTTGCTGATGTAGCGCAGTCCGTCGCAGAACGCGATGCGGCAGCCCATGGCGAAGGATACCAGGAACGTGGTGGTGCATTCGTACGTGTGATGTATGGGCAATATCGACAACATCGAATCCTCGCACGTATGGTCAAGGCACATCATCACACTGGCCATATC
Organism: Clostridia bacterium; assembly: GCA_017620915.1. Classification (GTDB taxonomy): domain Bacteria; phylum Bacillota; class Clostridia; order UBA1212; family UBA1255; genus UBA1255. The sequence goes on from JAFZSK010000004.1 coordinate 1,281, forward strand.
GGACAATATATTTTTCTGCGACAGCATGACGCCCTTGGAGACGCCCGTGGTGCCGGAAGTGAATATCAGCACCGACATCGCTTCGCGATCGATCACGACTTCATCATACTTTTTATCCCCCTGCTCCAGCAGCGCGCGGCCGCGCTCCAGCAAGGCATTCACCCGGGAGAATTCAAGCGCCGCGCCGCAGTCCCCCGTTCCTGCCGGCTCGCCGTCTTTCGACGCCGTATCGCTGCCCGCCGCGTCCATCAGCACGCACAGCTTGACGCCGGGCAGATCCGGCAGCGCCAGTTTCAGCGCTTTCTCATATATTTTATCTGACACGATAATGCAGGACGCTTCGGATTCGCCCAGCACGTGGATCAGTTCCTCGCGGTTGAGCTCTTTGTCCACCGGCACCACCACAAAGCCGGAAGTTGCGATCGCCAGATACGACAGGCACCATTCGTAGCGGTTCTCGCCCATGACGCCGATGCGCGCGCCGGCGGGAAACCGCTCCAGCAGCGCAGTGCCCAGTTCGCGCACTTCTTTGCTGAATTCCCGGAAGGTCACGGTGCGGTATTCGGCGGGCACCTCGCCCTTTTCGCGGCGCGTTTTGATGATATACGCTTCGCGTTCGCCGTATTCTTCAACGATATCGTGTATCAGTGCTCTGAAATCTCTTTTTACCACAGGCTTCGGATCGGTGCGTTTTTTCATGGTCAATAATTATCCTCCTTTGTTCGGGCGTCGGTCACGCCATCAGTGCCCAGGTCAGCATCCCGTCCGGCGTCAATTTGAGCACCAGCCCCATCTCCCCGTCGGGCGCACTGCTGTTGGCTTTATAGTATAAATACATAGTCGTATCCGGCTCGGATTCGGGCAGGTAGCGTCCTTCCAGTATCCAGCCGCCGGCTTCCAGTTCCGTGAAATACGCTTCCAGCGTTTCGGCGGTCACTTTTGCGTACCGGGCGGTCCATTCGCTGCCCGACGCGCTCGCCGAGCTGAAACTGTCCGGCACATAATAGCCCGCGCTGAACACCGGCGCCAGTTCTGCCGGAATGTCGTCGTACAGGCCGTTGTTTTTGAGCAGTTTAAAGTAGCCGGAATCCATTGCCGCCGTGATCCGGTATACCGGTGCATCAGTACCGGCGGGCCGCAATCCCAGCAGTTCGCTCAGTATCAGTGAATAACTGCCGTATGTAAGCATGCCGCTGTTAATTATCCCCGCGTAATACCCGAATCCCGCCGCTTCCGGCGAAGTGTCCGCGGGATAGTTCAGCACTTTCAGGCACATGAAATACGCCTGAGAAGCGCTGACCGTGCTGTCCATGTTGGCATCGGTGCCGTCGGGATCCGCGAAAAAATCCACGGACATCTCCGGCCCCAGCTGCCGGATATAGTCGGCGGCACGCAGTTCGTCCCCCGCGCCGATCAGCTTTTCCAGCGCCAGCACCGCGTCGAGGCGGGTAATATTGTCCGACACCTTTGCGCCGGTGCCCGCGGGAAACACGCCCAGCCGCACAAAGCGCTCCAGTTCGGTCTTGCCCGCGTCGGAGTACACTTTGCTGTCGCCGCCCCGGTGGCAGCCCGCAAGGCCGCACAACAGCAGCGCCAGTGACAGCAGGACTGCGGTCAATACCGTCCCGTTACAGCGGTATACTCTCCGGCCGCGGCGGGAAACGCGTCCCGACCGAAGATTCCCGATATGGTCCGGCTGCCCGGAAATTGCCTTTTTGCCGACTGCCATAGATCTTATTCTTTAGTGAGCACCGGTCCCTCGCGGGTATCGGTCACTTTGTATCCCAGCCCCGCGATGCGGGCGCGCAGCGCGTCCGCATCTGCGTAACGTTTTTCTTTCTTGGCCTGCATGCGCGCTTCTGACAATTCCAGCACTTCCGGCGGGATCTCGTTCTGTTCGGCTGCCGCTTCCTCCTCCGCCGCCGCGCGTTTCTCCGCGGCTTTTTCGGTACCGGCTTCCAGATCCAGCCCCAGCACATCGTCCAGCGAGACGATAAAATCGTAAATACGGCGGTTCGGAGTGTGGTGACGGAGCGCTTTCCACACCACGCTCAGCGCCAGCGGAATGTTCAGGTCGTCCGTGATGGCGTACTCGAACTCTTTGCGCCACGCGTCCATTATATTCATACCGGAATAGCGGCCTTCGCCGGGCACCGTGTCGGTGATCTCGCTGTCCGGCGCGTTTTTGTGCGTGAGCAGCGTGTCGTACAGGCGGTCCAGCGCGGTCTGCGCGGCTTCCAGCGCCTCCCAGGTGAAGTTCAGCTTGTTGCGGTAGTGGCCGTTCAGGCAGAAGTACCGGAACGCCAGCGGCGAAAAGCCGCGTTCGATCAGCGTATCGATCGTGTACGTGTTGCCCAGGCTCTTGGACATTTTGCCGCCGTCCACCAGCAGGAATTCGCCGTGCATCCAGTAATTTACGGTCTTTTTGCCGATGAGCGCCTCGGACTGCGCGATCTCGTTCTCGTGATGGATCGGTATGTGGTCAACGCCGCCCGTATGTATATCCAGCAGATCTCCCAGGTACTCGCGGGACATCTCGGAGCACTCGATGTGCCAGCCGGGATAGCCCATGCCCCAGGGGCTGGGCCACTGCATGATGTGTTCCTTCGGAGCTTTCTTCCACAGCGCGAAGTCGGCGGGGTTGTGTTTTTCGCTGTTGACCGCCACGCGTTCGCTGCCGCCCGCCAGCTGCTCGTCCAGCCGCGCGCGGGAAAGTTTGCCGTATCCGGGGAATTTGGCGATATCGAAATATATGCCGTCGGAGGTCTCGTAGCCGTACCCTTTTTCGCACAGCCCGACCACGTATTCGATCATGCCGTCAATGTGATCCGTAGCCTTCGCGATGATCTCGGGCCGGTCAATATTCAGCCGCTCCAGATCTTTGAAAAACGCCGCGGTGTAGAATTCGGCGATCTCGTACGGCGATTTCTGCGCTTTGCGGGCAGCCTTTTCCATTTTGTCCTCGCCCTCATCGGCGTCGGATGTCAGATGCCCCACGTCCGTCACGTTCATAACGTGCTTAAGACCGAAGCCTTCGCGCTTCAGCACACGGCGCAGCGAGTCCATAAAAATGTACGTGCGCATGTTGCCGATGTGCGCAAAGCTGTATACCGTGGGGCCGCAGGAATAGATCTTGACTTCATTGGGATCCTGCGGTACGAATTTTTCTTTTCTTCGGGATAATGTGTTATATATTTTCATTTCAGCTTTCTGCCTCCTCTGAATTACTGTTTTCAGCCTGCGCCGGTGCGCCGCCGGCCGCGTCCGTATTTGCGTTCGGATCCAGCGCGTTCAGCCGGGCGGTCAATTCCTCCACCCGCTTTTTCAGTGCGGTCAATTCCACCGCAAACGGGTCGCCCACCCGCTGCTCGAGGGCAATGGACGGCGCCAGCTTTTCGCCGTTGACCCGTACCACGCGGGCCTTTACGCCGGTCACCGTGGTGTTGGCGGGCACGTCTTCCACCACGACCGAACCGGCGCCGATCATGGCGTTGTCCCCTACTGTCACCGGACCGAGGATCTTGGCCCCCGCGCCGATGAGCACGTTATTGCCCACGGTGGGGTGGCGTTTGCAGTGTTTGACGTGACCGGTGCCGCCCAGCGTGACCTGGTGGTAGATGGTACAGTTGTCGCCGATCACCGCGGTCTCGCCGATCACGACGCCTACGCCGTGGTCAATGAACAGCTCGTGCCCGATCGTGGCGCCCGGGTGGATCTCGATGCCGGTGCGGCGGGTACACAACTGGGATAACCAGCGGGCAATAAACTTCAGCTTTATCTTATAGAAGCCTCTGGCCACTTTATGATAGATGAGCGCATGGTACCCCGGATAGAGGAAAAAGACCTCCAGCGCGTTGCGGGCCGCGGGGTCACGCCGTGCTATTGATTTTGCGTCTCTGATAAGTCCCATCTGTTATCGCTTGCCTCTTGGTGCCTCATTGTGCCTCCGTACCTTGGCGCGCTCCGGCTGACCGGAAACGCCCATAAACCGGCACGGTAGTATTTTACCACAGAGCGGAGGGGTTTACAATTAGGAATTAGACTTTTAACTTTGAATAGAATTAGATTTAATCTTTGAATAGAATTAGGAAATTGAGGTATCGCCGCCGGCGATGAACTCACGTTTGATGAAATCGCCGCTCCTTTTCGCGCGTGGCATTCGCGGCCGATCGGCCGCTCCGCAATTACCTAATTTCCTAATTCTATACAGGCACTAAGCCTAATTCCCTAATTCTCTTCGATGCCCAAAAAATGCTGTGGACATTTCGCAGCCGTTGTGGTATTATACGCACCGGACAGCCGCTCCGGCGGACAAGTCCGAAAAACCGCGGGTGTAGTTCAATGGTAGAATTCCAGCTTCCCAAGCTGACTACGGGGGTTCGATTCCCCTCACCCGCTTTTATTATGCCGTAAACAAAGAATGCCCGTTTCCGGGCATAAAAAAAGCTCTTAACCGGAGTCGGACCGGTGACCTCATCCTTACCAAGGATGCGCTCTACCTACTGAGCTATAAGAGCAATTTCTGCGCTTTTTCATTCGCGCAGGGCGTATTATACAATATGGCCGAAAGGTTGTCAACAGTTTTTTTGTCACCCGTAATACTCATCCAGCACGCTGCCCACCGTGTCCGCCCAGACGATCAGGTTGCGCGGGTCATTGGAAACGGTGCTGATGTCTTTCAGCACGATCTCGTACGGGCAGCCGTATTTGAGGCAAGTCTTAACGGTCTCCTCGGTCTCGCGGCGGATCAGGTCCGGGTCCGTGCTGATCGCCACGTGGGCGGGATTGGGTTTGCGGGCGAGGACGTAATTGCCTCCCAGCTGTTCCGCGGTGCGTTCCAGGTTGGCCCAGGGCGTGCAGCCCACTTTGCGCAGGTTTTTGATCTTTTTGACCGCATCCAGTTTGTCGTCCAGCGGCTCGCAGCAACCGTAGTAGGTGTAGCCGAAGCGCTCTGCTAAATCGACCACGGGGTCAACGGCGAACTCCTCGAACATTGCCGGCGAGATATTGGCGAGGGGCTGAGCGTTGTCCCTGAACCACGTGCCCTTGAGTCCGTCCCCCAGCCCGGAGATCAGCGCGGGCGTGCAGTGGATGTTCGCTACCTCGCGGTCCGGCGTCAGGTTCTTCTCAAGGAAATCCATATAGACTTTTGCGTACGCCACGAATTTATCCATAATGGCGTGCAGGTATTCGGGCCGGTCGTACAGATCGATCATGATCGCCTCGATACCGCGCATGTACGCGATGCGGTCCCAGGCGCTGAAATAATACGGGCCGAAATCGCACTTGCGTACGGGTATGGAGTCACCCAGGAGGTCCGCAAGGAACTCGGAATTGGCGTCGTCCGCCGCGGGATCCAGCGAGATCTCCGGCAGGCGGAACAGGTCAAGCGTGGCCTCATCCTCCAGGGCGTCAACGAGCTTGCGGGAAATTATGTTGTTGTAATCGTCCGTGCGCCGGATCTCATAGTTCGGCAGCGCCACGCCGATGTCGGTGACGTGTACCGCGCGCCATTGCCGCACGAAGGGTTCAAACAGGTTGTCCGCCTTCGGAAAGTGCTTTACATAATACAGCGCTCTGCGGAAATAGTCCTCCAGCCCTCTGGCGCGGGAATCTTCGCAGACGCATGTGAGTTCGTCGTCAATGTTGATCTGATACCACGGTATCTCGTCCAGTATCACCGGCGGGCGGCCGGGGATCAGGTCGTTGTTGTCCCGCATGCGGGCAAACATCTGCTGCTGCCGTTCGGACGCCGCAAACTCCATGTACCGGCGGGCCAGTTCCCGCACTATCTGTTTGTCTTTTGCTGTCATATCTGCTGCATCCTCTTTCCTTTTACTATGCCGCCCGCACTGTACGCGTCCACAGTCACATAATAATGCACGCCGCGGATCAGGCTGCGGATCTCGGCCCGGCATTCGCCGATGATCTGGTATTGCGTGCGGAGTTCCGCGGGGTCAACGCCGAACCGCACAAAATACCCCTCCGCCCCGCGCACCGGCGGCCAGCTGACCGTCATGCCGCGGGCGTCAACGCCCCGCTCCGCCCGAAACTCCGGCGCCTGTTCCGGCGCCTCCCCCTGCGGGAAGCCGAACAGCCTGAGGCCAGATACGGCCACTTTGCCGCCTGCCGGAAAGACGCCGCAGTTGGTGAGCCGGACGTACCGGATGCGCGTACCCGCCGGCAGCTGGAAGTATTCATGAGAACAGTCGTCATCGTTGTCCCGCCGGTCAATGAGCAGTTCCCACGCCTCCCCGTCCCGCGAGCCTTCCAGCGTGTATTTGTACGCAAAGCCGTTGTCCCGGCCGCCGCAGGGTACGAGATCCTGATCCGCGAAATTGACCTGCGCCGAAAACACGTCGTACTCCCGGCCCAGATCCGCCTTCAGCCATTCGCCCGGGTCGCCGGAACACGCGCTCCACCAGGTCTTCAGATCCTCATCAAACGCGCGGGCGGGATCGTGCGTTTCATCCAGCACCGAGGATGCCGCCAATTCGCAGCCGTAAGAAAGCAGGCTGAGCCCGGCATCCGCCTGAGTGAACGGATCTGCCGTGTCGTGAGGCAGGATCATCGGATAGTCGCCCCGGAGCGTGTTGGTGTACAGCCGGCCGTCCGCG
>JAFZSK010000005.1 GCA_017620915.1 Clostridia bacterium
GGAGGATCGTGCCGGCGCTCACCGGACGGTCTTCCAGATCGTACACCGCGCTGACGCGACCGGGCGTATATGTGAAGTATGTAAAGAATTTTTCAAATGACGTGAAGCCCAGGTTCAGGAAGAACATCTTGTCCGGGTCTTCGCATTCGGTCCGCGCCGCCATAAAAATGTTGCGGGAGAATCTCAGCGGGTTGTCCGCCGAAAGCACGCGCGCCCAGGCGTTGGTGCAGATGCCGGCATCGAATATCAACGCGCCGGCGGGATCAAACTCGAAAACCAGTTCGAAACGTTTCAGCATCGCGTCTTCCTGCGGCTGAAAATAGATGACGTATTCGCCGTCAACGGTAGTCTCGCGGACGTCAAACACCACGCCGCCCAGCAGATACGCGTCAGGGAACCGGCTGATGTCACGGATGACCGACTGGGATTGACCGTTTGATTTAGTAAGCTTTAATTCGATCTCCATATCAATTCAGTAATCAACGATTTACAACCCGAACAGCGACAGGAACCAGCGCACCAGCCGCACGAACCAGTTGGCCTTAGGCATGGATTCCGCGGTGATCAGTTCGACGCGCCCGATCTCTTCCTCATTTAGGTAATAGACCACATAGCCGCAGCTGACGCCTTCTTCGATCGGCGCCTTCAACTGCTGCGTGAGTTCGATCGCGGTCTTCACTTCGGCGGACTCTTTAGTGTTCAGCAGCACGTAGAAATCGCCCGCGGTCTCCGTCTTGATCTTTTTGTATTTGCCGTCTTTTATATCGACTTTCTTGACGAACGTGCCGTATTTGCACAGCATTTTATACTCAAAGTTGGCCAGTGAATATTCGGCGAGTTTGCGCACTTTCGCGATACGCAGATTCTCATTTTCCTCGCCCAGCACCACGCTGACCACGCGCCGCTCGTCCTGCGCCGCGGTGCACGCGATCGAGAATTTATCCTCGTTGGAATAGCCGGTCATGGAGCCGTCGGAACCGTCGTAGAACTTGCGGCGGTTGAGCGGATTCGTACTGACCATCTCCGTGTTGGGCTGCTTGGTGGAATCATGCTGGAACAGACCGTACGTCAGGTTCAGGTAGCTGAGCACATCGGGGTGCTTCCCTACCAGTTCGCTCATGATGCGGGCAATGTCCGCCGCGCACGAATACTGTTCGGTGTCAATACCGGTCGAATCCGTAAACAGTGTATTCTCCAATCCCAGTTCACTGGCGCGGACATTCATCATGGCCACGAACTGCGGCTCGGTGCCGCCCAGGAACTCCGCCAGCGCACACGCGGCGTCCTGCGCGCCGTTGATGCAGATCGCCTCGATCGCCTGCTCGACGCGGATCACTTCTTTTTTGCCCGCGTCCAGATACACGCGCACTTTGCCCTTGGACACATCCTGGGCGTGCTGCGACACCGGAAACGAAGTATCCAGCGCGATAGCACCGGAGTCGATTTTTTAAAACGCTATCAGGAGCGTCATCAGTTTGACCAAGTTACCGACTACCACGTGCTTCGTGCTGTCTTCGCCGGACATGATGATCTGCCCGGAGGCCGTATCCGCCGTGGCGTAGCAGCCGGTGAGCTCTTCGATCTTCAGATCCCGGTAATACCCCATTGCCTCGTCTTTATTGTAATCCGCGTACGAAACGCCGGCAAAACCCGCCAGCAGGTACAGCGCGATCAGCGCGACCGCGGCCGCCCGTATAAAAGGTTTTTTGTGAGAACGCTTATTATTGTCAGTCATTCAGGTATCACTCCTCACATATTTCGTACGCGTTGTCCAGCCACGCGATAACTTCGCTGCCGATCGGCCGGCTTGAATACAGGGTGCACAGCGCTTCGCCTTCTGATATGTTGACGCCGCTTCGGGTGTTCATCACCACGCCCGCATGCGGATCCGAGCTATCTGTCTTGACCGCGCGGCCCGCGCCCAGCGTGAACGCCGCCATGCCCATGGAATAGCCGTCGATCTTGCGCAAATATCCTTGCTTCTTGGCGTAATACACCTGCGAGTATTCGGCTTTGCCCAGATACTTTTCGGGGTCGATACACACCCGCCGGTCGCCGCCCTGTGCCTCGATCATATCGCCGAACTTATTAAGTGCGCTGCCGTCGTCGATCCGTTCTTGCGCCAGCCGTTCGCCTTCCTCAAAGGAGACCCCGAGCCCCAGCGCGATCATTTTGCCCGCAAGTCCGAGGCAGTGTTCCACCAGATCCGGACTGCCGCCGCCTTTGAGCGTTTCAATAGCCTCAACGACTTCTACGGCGTTGCCCACCGTCATTCCCAGCGGCTCCTCCATCGTATTCAGCACTGCCACCGTATTGCGGCCGACTTCCGTGCCGATGGCGCACATCGTATCCGCCAGCAGCTGCGCCTGTTCCCGCGTTTTCATAAATGCGCCGGAACCGTATTTGACGTCGAGAACGATGGCATCCGCCCCTGCCGCTATCTTTTTACTCATTATACTGGCCGCGATCAGCGGGATGGAATCGATCGTTCCCGTCACGTCCCGCAGCGCGTACAGCTTTTTGTCCGCCGGCGCCAGTTCGGCGGTCTGGCCGGCAACACAAATGCCGGTGTCGTTGACCATATCCACCATCTGCTCCACGGTGAACGAAGTGGTCACGCCCGGTATAGATTCCAGCTTGTCGATAGTGCCGCCGGTAAAGCCCAGCGCGCGGCCGGACATTTTGGCCACCGGTATCCCGCACGCCGCGGCGACCGGACCGACGATCAGCGTGGTCTTGTCTCCGATGCCGCCGGTGCTGTGTTTGTCTACTTTCACGCCGGGAATGCCGGACAGATCCACCTGTTCGCCCGAGCGCGCCATTGCCAGCGTAAGTTCCGCCGTTTCTTTATAATCCATGCCTTTGTAAAAGATGGCCATCATCAGCGCAGCCGCCTGCTCGTCCGGGATCTCGCCGCGGGTGTAACCGTCAACAAAATAGCGTATCTCCTCCGGTTTCAGGACACCGCCGTCGCGTTTTTTGATTATAATATCGACTGCACGCATCGTTTAACCTCCTCCAGGTCGCTGTAATACGCCGTCCGCAGATCCGGATTGTAGATCAGGCTGGCGGGATGGTACAGCGGGATCAATGTATGCGTTTTGCCGCATACCGAGAGCGCCGCCGGCCGGCCGTGCGCGTCGCCCACGGTGTCCGCCGGGGTCAATGAACAATCTTCCGCGCATCCGATCGCTCCGGTCAGTGCGGTGCCGCCCAGCGTGAGTATCAGCGCCGGGGACAATTCGGCTATCTCCCGCCTGAGCCACTCACGGCAGAGGGCGATCTCAAAGCTTTTTACCGGCCGGTTCGCCAGTGTGCCCGGCCGTTTACCTTCCCGCGCCAGCCGGTACTTCACCGTATTGGTGATGTACAGCGTGTCGCGTGCGATCCCGGTGCGCGTGAGCAATTCGTCCAGGATCTTGCCCGCGGCGCCCACGAACGGTCGGCCCAGCCGGACTTCGTCCCTGCCGGGCGCCTCGCCGATCAGCATAACCCGTTCCGTGCCGCGACCGTCGCCGTACACGAACTGCGGGGCTATATCCGGCAATTTTCCGGCGTGTATGTATTCATAATATCCGGCTTCCGCGGTGCGCCGGAAAGCATCATTATCCAGGTTCATTGCTGTGCGCTCCCCTGCACCGCCTGCAGCCTGCGCCCGGCTTTTACTTCTTCCAGTTTCTGCTTCGCGGACTTTAAGTCCTGCCAGAACGGCAGCTTCTTGGATTCATCCCGCAGCAGAGCCGCCGGATGGAACGTGGACATGAACCAGACGCCCTTTTTTTCGATCCATTTGCCCCGGGCGCGGGTAATGCTTTCCTCCGCGGACACGAGATTGGTGTGCGCCACCGAACCGAGGCAGACGATGATCGACGGCCGGATCAGCGCAAACTGCGCCCGCAGAAATCCGAGGCACGACTGCGCTTCCGCGGGCTGCGGGTTGCGGTTTCCGGGCGGACGGCATTTTACCACGTTGGCAATATAATAATCCTCCTCGCCGAAGGACAACGACGCCAGCGCCAGGTCCAGAAGCTGCCCCGCGGCTCCGACGAACGGCAATCCCTGCTCGTCCTCCTGCCGCCCCGGCCCTTCGCCCACGAACATCAGCGGCGCCCGGCAGCAGCCGCGGCCAAGTACTGTATTGGTGCGACCGCGGCAAAGTTCGCAGCCGCGGCAGTTTCTTACCGCGTTCTCCAGATTTTCCCAGGTGAGCTTAAGTTCGTTTGCCATTTGAAATAATCCGCCGCCGGAGCCGCGCGGCCGGTCATTATCGTCAACGGTACAGCTTGATGTACCGGCCTTCGTTGTCGTACAGTTCGTACGGATCCGCGTATTTCTCGAACACGCCTTTATTTGCGTAGGCGATCAGCGTTTTGCCGCAGTAAATGAAGCGTTCGCCGTAAATATTGCCCACGTCGCGGTGCTTATATGTGCCGTTGCACAGGATCTCGTTCATGCTGGTACCGTACATTACGTGGAAACCTTCGCTGATCAGCTTGGAGTACTGCTCCGTGCCGTATTCCACCCAAGTGCCGAACGGATACACGTAGAACGGCGTGTAGCCGATCAGCGGCTTCACCTGCGTGTTCCAGCTGTCGAAATCTTTTTTCAGTTTGTCGCCGGTCAACGTGGACAGATCCAGGTGCGCGTAACTGTGGCAGCCGAAATAGAAGCCGTGCTCTTTCAGGTATTTTATTACTTCCCGGGCTTCGGCGCGTTCTTTTTCCACATCGTAGCCTTTGGAAGCGTAGCGTGTGTCGGTGCGGTAGCCGAGGATGCCCGCATTGCCGCTCACCGCCAGCATCAGCCGCGCGCCGGCGAACGAAAAGTCCGGATGCTTCAGGCAGAACTGTTCGGTGACGTCGCATACGTCACGCTCGTACGAATATTCTTCCGTGCCGTCTTTCATCAAAGTATAAGAGGCGATGTGGCCGTTATAGACTACGATCTTATCGATGCGGCCGGTGCCGTGTTCATCTTCGGGGAAGCAGACGTTGTCGCAGGAAATGATGATGCCGGTCTTGCCTTTGGGCAGTTTGACGGTCTTTTTAAGATTTGCGATCAGGTTGCCGTCGCGCCAGACGTAATCGAAAATGTAATTGGCGTCGATCAGCACATAATTTTTCGCGTACAGGTTTTCAAGCAGGCGCACGTACTCCACGGTGGTGTTGTTCCAGTCGTGCCAGGTGCTTTTCGGGTTGATCGCCAGATCAAGTTCCGGGAACGCTACCAGATTGTGTACGAATATATGGCCCAGCTTGCTCACCGGACAATCCCAGTACTCCTTGCTGCTGTCCAGCGTTACGCAGTATACTTCTTCTTCGCGGCCCGGGATCGGTTCCATGCGGGCGGATTCCGCACTGCCGTATACCGGAGTATTGTCGGGGATATTGCCCTGTTCAGGACGTTTTGTCGGGGTCTGCGTCGGAGCCGCGGTAGGCGTCGGTACGGATGTGGCCGGGATCTCGGTAGCGGGTACGTTTGTGGCCGGCGCGTCTGTTACTCTGGGCGGCTCGGTGCCGTTTTGTTCCGAGGGAACTGCTCCTGTGATCTCCGGTTCGTCGGTATTGCCGCCGGGCACATTTGTAGGTGCATCGTTCGGCGTGCGCGCGGGATCGGGGGTGACAATGATCATATAATCCGTGTTGTCCGGATTGAACGTGCGCACGGTATCGCCGCCGTTCCCCGTCCGGCACGCGGACAATACCACCGCCAGCCCGGCGCACAGCGTCAGCGCGATCAATAATAATACTGTACTTTTCTTCATGATTCTCACTTTTGTATTCTCCGGCGGTCTTTACCGCCTCGGGAAAAGACAAATGCGGCAGCCTGGTAAACCGGGCCGACCGCATCTCGTCTGATCGTTATTCTGCCGGACAGCGGCCGCCGTCAATAAGCCTTAACAGCGTATAACACGTTTCCCGGTATTTCACTCCTCTACGGCATCGTCATCGAGCCATTCGATGTCGATCTTGGTGCCGCATTCGGGGCATTTGAAGGATTTGACGCTTTCGTCAATATCCAGCTCATCGAAGTCCAGCTCCGCGCCGCATTCCGGGCAGGTCAGCGGTTCGTCGATGTCTTCGTCGTAATACTCTTCGTCAAACACTTCGGCTTCCAGGTCGTCAATGCGCTCTTCGTATTCGTCGATCACATCCAGGATCTGATCCTGCGTATCTTCCAGGTCCTCGGCGGAGATCGCCAGATCCTCCACGATATCGATCAGCGCTTTGAAAAGTTTGCCTTCGTCCGTATTGGTGTCGAACTTCATGCCTTCCATCAGGCCTTTAACGTAATTAACGCGTTCGGAAAGATAACCCATAGTAAACCTCCTGTGAAATGTTTATTAAACAAACAGATAACTGTGCTTACGCTCTGCCCAGATACTCTTCGGTACGGGTGTCGATCTGGATCTTGTCGCCGATGTTGATGAACAGCGGCACTTTGACCTGCGCACCGGTCTCCACGATAGCGGGTTTGGTAGCGCCGGTAGCGGTATCGCCTTTGAAGCCGGGCTCGGTGCTGGTGACTTCCAGTTCCACAAAGAACGGTGCCTCGATACCGAATACCTTCTCTTTGAAGGACAGCACTTTTACCACTTCATTCTCTTTAACGAATTTGAGCGTATCGCCCACGGTCGCGGCAGAGATCGGGATCTGCTCGTAGGTTTCAACGTCCATGAAATAGTACAGATCGCCGTCGTTGTAGAGATACGTCATATCCTTGCGGTCGATGCGCGCCAGCGGCATGCGGTCCGTGGGGTTGAACGTTTTCTCAATGGTAGCGCCGGTGATCACGTTCTGGATCTTGGTGCGTACGAACGCCGCGCCCTTGCCGGGTTTAACGTGCTGGAACTCTTTTATCTGGTACACACCGTTGTCCATTTCAAATGTAATTCCGTTTTTAAAGTCTCCTGCCTGGATCATCTTATTACCTCCGTTTAAAGTATTATTTTTACGCGGGCAATTATAGCGCAATCGGAAGCGGATTTCAACAGATTTTTTACAGTTTTGCGCTTCGCTGAAGTGAAAAGTTAACGTCTACTCCAAAGGGTGGCGAGTATAATTCAGTCGTGCATAAAATTAGAGTTGAAATTAGTCTTGCAAATAGATAAAATTATTGTGTTGCCGGCAGCCTGGGAAAGGAGCGAATTAATATGGCTGAAAGTAACAAAAACAAACACCTCACTCATGAGGAACGTAAAATTATAGAGTTTGGAATTCGAAGCGGAGCAA
>JAFZSK010000030.1 GCA_017620915.1 Clostridia bacterium
CCACATTCGAAGAACTGTTTCAGCTGGTGTCGCAGATCCCGTTTGAAGAACTGATGCCCGCGGACGCGTGTTTCCCGGTGACCGGAAAATCCGTAAAATCCACGCTGTTCAGCGTGCCGGACTGCCAGGCGATCACAAAAAAAGCCGTGGTGGAACGGCTTAAGAAGCATTACGGGCTGGACTGGTTCCCGGAGACCGGACCTAAATACAAACTGGAAGTATCCATTCTAAACGACGTGGCGATGATCACGCTGGACACTTCCGGCGCGGGCCTTCACAAACGCGGCTATCGCAAGGAAACGGGTAAGGCGCCGATCCGGGAGACGCTGGCGGCGGGCATGGTGCTGGTGAGCCGCTGGAAAAAAGACCGCGCGCTGATCGATCCGTTCTGCGGCACTGGCACGATACCCATCGAGGCGGCAATGATCGCGCGCAACATCGCGCCCGGCCTGCGCCGCCATTTTGATTTTGAAAAATGGTCCTGTTTCGACGGAAATATCATTCTGGAAGAGCGCAAACGCGCGGAGTCTATGATCGACCGCGAAACGGAACTGAAGATATCAGGCTCGGATATCGACTACTTCGCGGTGAAGCAGGCGATGGACAACGCAAAATTCATGGGCGTTGACGCCGATATCACGTTCCAGAAACTGGACTTCCGGGCGGTATTGTCCGGCGCGAAATACGGTTTCATCATCACCAACCCGCCCTACGGCGAGCGGCTGGGCGAGGAAAAGGAGATCCGAGAACTGTACCGCGCCATGGGCGAACACTTCAAAAAATTTCCTACCTGGTCGTTCTATGTGATCACCTCGTACCCGGAATTTGAAAAAAGTTTTGGACGGCGCGCGGACAAAAAGCGCAAGCTGTACAACGGCATGCTGCAATGCAATTTCTACCAATTATACGGTCCGAAGCCGGAGCGCCGCGCCGCTTCTGACGTATCAGCACACGGAGAGGAGCAGACCTAATGAAACTTACCGCCACGACACAGTTCCACTCAGGACCGATCAGCAAAAAACTGGCATCAAATTTCATCGAACTGGGCTACGGGCTGCAGGTGGAAGGCATGGCCGCGGAGATGTTCTTCAACCGCAGCTTTGAGCCGTTCTACCCGTACCGGCTGATCAATAAGCTCTGGTTCGATCTGCTGGATGACGAGCGGGATCTGTCTTCGCGCTGCGAGACGGACTGGCGCGTGTTCGACTGGTATCATTCATCGTATGAGCACAACGCCTGGTTCGCGTTTCCGGGCATCGCGGGGTATCAGGAGATCCGGGACGATTCCACGTTCGTGATCGCGGATTCGCCGCTGGCAGACGTACATATCGCGCCGGTGGAAGATGACAATCACGGCCGGTTCGCGATGAAAGTCGTCAACAACTCTGCGGCGGACGGCGGGCTGGCGCAGGAGGGCAAGTACTGTTTTCCGGGCGTCGAATACCGGTTCCGGGGGCAGATACGCAAACTGTCCGGCGCGGGCACTCTGCGCGCGGCGCTGTATTCTGAAGGCACGACAGAAGCCCCGGTATGCATGGCGGATTTGGGCGATGCAGGGCGCGATTATACGGAAGTGGCGGCAACGCTCTGCGTAAAGCGGGAGAGGCGTTACACGTTCGTGCTGTTGACGCCGGCCGGGTCGGAATATGTGTGCGATGATTTTACTTTGACCCCGGGCGACGCGGTGTGCGGCTTTAAAAAAAGCGCGGTGGAGGTCGGTCAATATGTGGCGCCGAAAGTGATCCGCTGGCCGGGCGGCTGTTTCGCGTCGTTTTATGACTGGCGTTCCGGCGTGGGACCCGTGCGGCTGCCCTCGTACTCGTATTTCTGGGGCGGAATGCAGTATAACGATATCGGCACGGACGAGTTGGCAACGTACGCAGAGGCCGTGGGCGGCGAGTCGATGATCTGCGTCAATATGTACCACCCGTTTAAACGCTTTTTCGATTATGTGCCGCCGGAGTCGCTGGACGGCGACCCCAACGACCGGACGCTCCGCGCCGCGCTGCACGGCCGGGATCTGATACAGTTCTCAAATATCGAACAGGGCGCGAAAGACGCGGCGGCATGGGTGGAATACTGTAACGGCGACGTGTCTACCGAGGGAGGACGGATGCGTATCGCGAACGGTCGCGAAAAGCCTTACAACGTCCGTTACTGGGAGATGGACAACGAATGCCACCGCTGGTTCCGCCCGGATGAATACGCGCGCACCTGCGTGCTCTATTCGCGGGCAATGAAGGCCGTGGATCCGTCTATCAAGATCGGCATGATCTCGTACTGCTACGGGAACGAGGCGCTTTCCGGAATGCTGGAGATCGCCGGAGAAGACATCGACTTCCTGGCGGACCGCGGCTTTGAGGAGCAAGATCTGGAACGCAAACTCTCGCTGATCACCGCGTACAATCAGGCGCATGGCACGGATATAAAATACTGCAATACGGAATGGCTGCCGCTGAACGGCGCGGACGTGTACAACATGGTGCCGCGCTCCGAGACTCACACCAACAAATGCTTCATGTTCAGCAAGTGGTCCTACGCGCTGGACGCGGCGGCAACGCTGATGATGTGGCAGCGGCACGGCGACATCGTGGACTTTGTGAACTTCAACAATCTGGCCAACACTCATTCCCAGTCCGTAATCGAGACGCCCAAAGAAGGCGCGTTCGTGACCGCTCCGGGCATGATGATGCACCGCTTCGCCAACACGAAAGCGTCCCGCACGCTGGTGCTGGACGGATATCACGCAAGCCGTACGGATCCGCTCCAGGTGCAGCTCTCGGTCAACGAAGCCGGCGATACGCTGGTGCTGAACGTGCTTGCCCGCACCGAAGCCGGCGGCGAGCTGGAGCTCGACCTGTCCGCGTTTAATGTGGCGGACGGGGAATACGGCGGCGTGCTGCTTCATGGCGACAGCCTGCTGTCCATGAACCGCCTGAATGACCGCCGGGTGTGCGAAGACTTCGTTTCGGTGCGCGTCAGCGGCCGCAAAGTGTCAATGCGGGTCACGCCGCTGTCGTTCGCGGAATTTCTTATTCCATTCGAAAAAAGTGCTTGACAACTCATGCGCCGCCGTGGTAAAATGCGCGTTGCTGTGCGCTTCGCACGGCGCATCAGGACGGTCCGCTGCAGTTCATCGCATGAACGTCTGAAGGAAGAGGAGTGAAGCAAACGATGGATATTATTAAAGCAGTCGAGTCCGATTATCTCAAAAGCGAGGAAAATACTCCGAAGCTCGCTATCGGTGACTTTGTGCGCGTGCACTTCAAAGTTATCGAAGGAACCAGAGAAAGAATCCAGGTATTCGAGGGTACCGTTATCGGTATGAGAGGCGAGGGCCTCAGAGAGTCTTTCACCGTGAGACGTGTTTCTTACGGCGTAGGCGTCGAGAGAGTGTTCCCGCTCCATTCCCCCAAGGTCGCTAAAGTCGATGTGGTCCGCCACGGTAAAGTCAGAAGAGCCAAGCTCTACTACCTGCGCGACAGAGTCGGTAAAGCCGCCAAGATCGTGGAGAAGATCTGAGATCAGAAGCATTGGACGCCCGCAGCACAAAATGTTGCGGGCTTTCTTTTTGTAACGGAGGGACAGGCTGTGTATAACGGAACCGGGCAGGCGAAAAGCATTGGTGATAAAGCAAAAAAGGAACTCGGCCGCATCGGGGAAAACCTGGTGCTGTGCAGGTATGTTGACCGCGGGCTGAAGCCGGTGGCGACCAACTGGCGCGCCGGCGCGAAGGCGGAACTGGATGTGGTCGTTTATGACGAACGCGAAGAGTTGTTGTGCGTCTGTGAGGTCAAGACCCGCAGTATTTCCGGCGGCCGCGCCGCGCCGGATATTGACCCCTCGGACAACGTGAACGCCCGCAAACGCATGAAGCTCAGATACGCCGCCCGGGCATTCATAGAAAAAATTCCCGCCTACGCCGAAAAAAACGTGCGTTTTGACGTGGCGGAGGTGTATAATAGAGACGGTGCTTATACTGTAAGCATAATTGAAAACGTATTTTAATGATCAGGAGAGAACGCGATGCTGAGAGCCCGCAATAAAGACGACAACGAAAAACGCAATAAAAAACGCAACAGATCTGCAGACGACGCGTCCGCGGAAGGCGGTCAGGTCAGAGCGCCGTCCGTGTGCTCCTGCGGCGGCCAGGCGCTGATGGAAGGAATACTGATGATCGGCCCGAAAGGCGAGTGCCAAGTGGTGCGCGATCCGGAAGGCAAACTTGTAATAAAAGAACAGCCGGCGGATCCGCTCACCAAGAAAAATAAATTCTTCGGGCTGCCCTTCGTGCGCGGCGTGGTAGGTGTTATCGACTCGCTGCGGCGGGGCATGAAGGCACTGTTCGACTCGGCGGAGATCGCCATGACCGAAGAGGAAAAAGCCGAGGAAGAGGAGAAAAAGTCGAAATTTGAACGCTGGCTGGATGAAAAACTGGGCGACAAAGGCATGGGCGTTTTTATGGGCATATCCGTAGTGCTGGCCGTCGGATTGTCGCTCTTGCTGTTTATGGTGCTGCCGCTGTGGCTGTCCGGGCTGATATTGCCCGACAGTACGCCGGACATCGTGAAGAACCTGGTGGAAGGCCTGATCCGCCTGGTGATCTTCTTCGCGTATATGGCGGGCATCGCCGCGATGAAAGACATACGCCGCGTGTACATGTACCACGGCGCGGAGCATAAGACTATAACATGCTATGAAAAGGGCTGGGAACTCACCGTGGAGAACGTGAGCAAATGCACGCGCTTCCACCCGCGCTGCGGCACGGCGTTCCTGTTCGTGGTGGTCGCGATCAGTATTCTGGTCACATCTATCGTGCCGCGCTTCGGCGCCGCAATGATCGCCAACAAATTTCTGCGTTTCCTGGCCAATTTCGGCGTGCGGCTGGTGCTGCTGCCGTTCATCATGGGCATTTCGTATGAATTCAACCGCTTCTGCAGCCGCCATGAGAATCTGTTCACTCGCATCCTGCGCGCGCCGGGTCTGTTCATGCAGCGCTTCACTACGAAAGAACCGGACGAGTCGATGATGCAGGTGGCGATCGTGGCGCTGGGCAAGGCGCTTTCGTACGAGGGTATCAAAGTAGATTACGAGCAGTATCTGACGCCGGATGAGGCTGGGGACAATACTGAGCCTGAAAATGTGCCGGAAGACGAGACCGCGAACAACGCCGAAGCCGAAACGGCGGATGGCGCGGCGGCGGACAATGACGCCGGTGCGGCCCTCGATGACGTCGCGGACACCGCTGCGGAGACTGCCGAATGACTTTAGCAGAACTGCGCCGCCGCTTAGAGGCGGAATGCCGCAATGCGCGCGCCTGTCTGCCGGAAGGGGAATTATCCGGTGCGGAAGCGGACAGCATATTGACCGCGCGGTTCCGGATGGATCTAACCGGGCTGTTGATGCACGGCGACGCGCCGGTAAGCGCAGCGGATGCAGCCGCCTGTGAAACGCAGCTCCGGCGGGTGATCGGCGGAGAACCGCTGCAGTATGTGACCGGACGGGCGCCGTTCATGGGCCGGTATTTTACCGTGAACCGCGCGGTGCTGATACCGCGGCTTGATACGGAAACACTGTACGCGGAAGCGGAGAAGCGAATAAAACTGTTAAAAGCAGCGCACGGCTCCGGACGAACGCTCCGGGTGCTGGATATGTGCACCGGGAGCGGGATAATTGCCGTCACGCTGAAAGCAGAGCATCCGGAACTGGACGTGGCTGCCGCGGATATATCGGGAGAGGCGCTCGCCGTTGCCGCCGAAAACGCAAAACTGAACGGCGCCGCGGATATCACTTTTATTGAATCCGATCTGTTCGAACGCGTGCCGCTGAAAGATGACCGGGACCGGTACGACCTGATCGTATCCAATCCGCCGTATGTGTCGGCGGAGGAACTGACCGGATTGCCGCGGGCCGTGGTAGATTTCGAGCCGGAGATCGCGCTGTACGGCGGAGTTGACGGGCTGGAGTTTTATCGCCGGATTGTTGCCGCGGCGGAACATTATCTCGCGCCGGGCGGATGGCTGTGCTTCGAGACCGGGGATACGCAGACAGCAGAAGTCGGCGCGCTGCTAATGGCGGCCGGATTTACGGAGGTTACAGTGACAAAAGACCTGGCGGAACGGGACCGGGTCGTATGCGGCGTAAGAAAGGGTTGAAGTCATGAGAAACGGATGGTCCAGAGTACTGTTGTTGATATTGCTGGCTGCGGTAATTGCCGCCGGCGCGGCGTGCGGAAGCCGGTCGGGCAGCGGCTCCGCTGAACCGGATGAAGAGCCTACGGAAGTACCTACCGCGACCCCGGTGCCGCGGGATATATCCGGGGATACGCCCATAGCCGCCTCGATCGTATACGCCAATGACATGGCTAACAAGGTCAACGGCTGGTATCCTTCCTACAAACGCGATACATATGTGCTGCAGAACGCGGAAATGGAACTGACTCATAAACTGGCAGGCGAGGGCGGTCTGGGTCTCTCCTCGTTCCGCAACCGGGAGGGCAAAGAGTACTTCGCCGACAGCTTCGATACGTACGTTATCGATAAAGACGGCAATGAATGGTCCGACCGGTACTCGCTGGGCAGCGGCCGTGTCAACACCACCCGCGTGGGGTATTACTATTACGAAACGCACATTCGCGATCTGAGCGTGGGCGCCGCGGACAGCGAGGCCAATTTTGAATCTGCTGTTCAGCTGGCGGATTTCTCCAAACAGTGGGAGACGCACGACGGCAGCATCACGATGGATGCCAAAAAGGGCCGCGCGGTGTTTAAAGTGGAGTCGGCGTACGATCCGTATTTCGTGCTGAGAGGCTTCAACGCGGTCCCGTCTGAAGATGTGGATTCCATCGAGATCACGCTCTCGGTGGAGGGCAATGCATCCACCGTGGAGCTGTTCATCAACGACGGCCCGGGCTATAACCAGAAGCAGGCTACCAAATTCAGCGTCAACGCGGACGGCGAACTCCACACATATCTTGTAGACATAACCGCGATACAGTCCGGGCCGCTGCTGTCCGGGGTACGGTTCGACATCGGCGAGAACGCGGGCGAAAAGATCACTGTGACTTCCGTGCGTGCGGTGAAGACCAGCAGTTCCGCACCGAAGGTAAAGACCGAAAAAACGTACCACACTTTCTCGGACAAGCTGCATCAGCAGTTCCGGATCGTGACGTACGACAAGGTCGATCTGGCCGAGTTCGGCATGGTTTGGAAGGTGGACAAAGACCGCATCGACGCGCTGCGGATAAAGGATAAGAACGGTGCGCACGACAGTATTGACGGCATTGACCCGGCGAGCGTGGAGTACGTGGCGTTCGATTTTAAAGAAGCGGGCGTGTGCGGCATCATTGTCCCCGACGATCCGAAACTGACGAAAGAAGTGACGGTGACGGAGAGCGGCAGTCAATATATTGTCCGGCAGAAATATCCCGGTTCGCTGAAACTGAAAGATAAAGCCACGGTATCTGTGGCGCACCGCCTGTACAATGACAAGACGCACAGTTTTGACGGGATCGACCGCGAGGCGTATCTGGAGCGGCATCCGCTCGACGGCGATAGATTCCGCATCACCGGGACCAATTCATATACCAGGTTTTCAAATTATGACACGATCCGCGGCCTGTACGTTTTCACGCTGGAAGGCTCGGACTTCAATAAGGCGTATCAGGAGCGCAACCGCAACAAATATTTCGACGCGTCGATCACGGTGGACAATGACGACCGCGACCGCCGTATATACCTGAACTTCTCCGCCAACTCCGAGTGCATCGAATGCGGCGCGGTGCTGGACGGCAATGGCCTGCTGACGCCGATCCCCATCGAAGTGTGCAAAAACTTCACTTACGAGAAGGAAGAACCGGTGTACGATCCTACCGATGTGCCGTATGCCGACACGTTTTTCCCGCTCAGCATCTCCGCGGGGGAGCAGCTCAGCTTCACGCAGCTCCAGCTGTATATGAACTGGGGCATATATCCGCTTAAACAGCTCTCGTCGATCCAGTTCCACGTAACTTATTATCATCTTTCTACGGGCGTAACCGAGTCTAACTGCATCGCGCCGTATTATGTGTACGGCCGGGACGGCTGGACGCTGCCGGATTTCAGAGGGCCCAGCGGGATCATGTGGTCAACGCAGCCGCAGTTCACCGCAGGCGGGCACAATAAATTCGTGTCCTACAAAAATAAAGGGGACAGCGCGGTCACCCGCGCGGAATACACCCGCAGTTTTATCCGCTCCTTTGGTCCGGTATACGCCGATCTGGAGTACAGCTATAAAGCTGATTCGGGCGCGTACGAGTACACCCTCCGGCACATGGAATTCCCGCAGACCGACGAAAACCGCACGTATTATACGCTGTCGCTGAAGTTCCTGAAGGATCTGACGCTGGATGACGTGCGGAACGACTTCACGCTCCACTATTTCGACGGCCGCGACCAGAAGTTTGACAAACTGAGTTATCTTTCGGAGGACGGTACGGTCAAGACAGTGGTGACCGACTTTACAAAAGCGAACACGAATACGGTGCAGCTGGCCAAAGACCGCTTCTGGTTCGCGTACTACGGCTCGAGCAACAAGGATTGCATGAACGAGGCGTTCGTGCTCAAAAAGTATGAGATCAAGCTGAACGGCAAGAGCTGGGACGGCGGCTTCGTGCTGCGGAACGGCTACGACGGCCAGATGTACAACATCAGCGAGTTGTCGCTGGATCTGGGCAAGTATACGTTTAAAAAAGGCGACACGATCTATCTGGAGTTCATGCTGGTGCCGTGGGGCAACACGGATCATGACACGTACGTCAATGTTGAACGTATCTTCGAGGATTCCGTGCTGAAGCCGCTCAAAGTCGACGTCAGCGCCGGTTCGCTGATCGAGGAACCGTTCCTGCCGCATGTGTTGTGCGCGGACAATTACGCGGAATTCACCGTGACCGGCGGCCGCAACAACAACGCGGTGCGTGTTGACGGCTTCACTTCGCTGGCAAAGCCGGTGATAGAGATCAAGCAGCCGGACGGCTCGTGGTCGGTGTACGATACAAGCGTCAAAGAATATGACGGATATGAAGTCCTGTACCTGCCGGACGGCACTTACGGGTATGCATTCATATTCACCCAGCCCGATCCGGACAATGCCGTCACGTTCCGCATCCGCGCCTGAAAAAACGGCCTGAAAAAATTAATCATTTTTAGTAATAAAAGTGTTGACAAAACAATTATTTGGTTGTATCATATGCGAGTGCTTTGGAAACAAAGCGCTTTGATCCATTAGCTCAGTCGGTAGAGCACCTGGCTTTTAATCAGGGTGTCCGGAGTTCGAGCCTCCGATGGATCACCTTGGTGGCTGCACTGAAAGCGTCAGTGCAGTCACTTTTTTATTGCCGTTTTTGAACACGGGGACAGACCCCGCGTTCAATATTTTGGTGTTGACAACGCGCCGCAAATTGTTGTATTATGCATTGGATGTGAGGAATTCACGATCTTCTCGGAGGGAAGCAATGTCTGACAATTTGAATAAATCCGAAAATAAAATAATAGAGCCCTCGATTTTGGCAGGGTTTCAGGAATACCTGCCCCGTGAGCAGATGCTGTTCACAAAAATGCTGGATATTATAAAGAAATCCTTCGAAAGTTACGGTTTTATACCGCTGGACACGCCTGTGCTGGAAAAAGCCGACATCCTGCTGGCCAAAAGCGGCGGCGAGACCGGCAAACAGATATACCGCTTCGAAAAAGGCGACACCGACATGGCGATGCGTTTTGATCTCACCGTGCCGCTGGCCCGCTATGTGGCGCAGCACTGCGGCGAGCTCGTATTTCCGTTCCGCCGGTATCACATCGGCAAGGTGTACCGCGGCGAGCGTCCGCAGAAGGGGAGATTCAGAGAGTTTTATCAGTGTGATATTGACATCGTCGGCAGCGGCAGTCTGAGCCTTCTGAGTGAGGCCGAGATCGTCAGCGTGATCAACGCCACCTTCGAGGCGCTTAACATCGGCGAATTCACTATCATGATCAACAACCGCAAACTGCTGGGCGGCTATTTTGCCAGTCTGGGCGTTGACGACCCCACCGAAGCGCTGCGCATTGTTGACAAACTTGACAAGATCGGCGCGGAGAAAGTGCGGGCGGAGCTGTGCGAGCTCGGATTGTCCCCGGACGCGGCGGCGTCAATACTGAATGTCACTTCCATGTGCGGCGCTCCGTCCGAAGTGCTGGACAAACTCGAAGCGATGCGCGCGGACGTGGACAACGAAATGTTCGACACCGGCCTGGACGAACTCCGCCGGGTATGCACCGCGATCCGTGAATTCGGTGTGCCCGCATCGCGTTTCGCTGTCAATCTCAAGATCGCCCGCGGTCTGGATTACTACACCGGCACCGTGTATGAGACGCTGCTCGTAGGCTATCCCGAGCTGGGCTCTATCTGCTCCGGCGGACGGTACGAAGATCTGGCCTCGAATTATACCAAACAGAAGCTGCCCGGCGTAGGCATTTCGATCGGCTTGTCGCGGCTGTTCTATCAGCTCAACGCCGCGGGGATAATAAAGATGGACGGCCGCTGCACACCGTCGCGCGTGCTGTTCATACCGATGGGCGATACGCTCGGCTATACGCTGGAGCTGGCACAGCAGCTGAGAGCGCGGGGCATACCGTGCGAGACGTACCTTAACGAGGGCAAAGCCGGCAAAAAGTTCGGCTATGCGGACAAATTGGGCATCCCGTACGCCGTTGTCATCGGCGAGGATGAGCGGGCGGCGGGGACGTTGTCCGTCAAGAACATGAAGACCGGAGAGCAGACCGTGTACAGCAGCATAAGCGAACTGGCCGACGCGCTGGAGAACGAATAGACCGCATCGGCGCGGCAGGTATTGACCGCTGCGCTGTACGGAAGGAGAGAAGCTTATGGATACTGAACCCGTTGTCAAACGCGGGAGAGGCAGACCGAGAAAGAATCCGTTGCCCACGGTGGTCGCAAAATCGACCATCGTGCGTATATCGTCTGTGGACGGATCGCGGACCGAATACAATAACGTAGTGCATTCCAGCCTGAACTACGCGGGCAACAAGTATCCCGGCCCCGGCAACGGCGACCCGGACGCGTTCCGCCTGATGGATCTGGGATCGTCTTCCGCGCGCACCCCGGTGATCGTCAACCAGGAAGAAGCAGC
>JAFZSK010000031.1 GCA_017620915.1 Clostridia bacterium
CCGCGCCAGCGGATCGCCGGAAGTTGCGAACAAGTCAATTACGGAAAAAGAAGGGAGTGCGAACCGGTTGCCCGCTCCCATGCAGGTCAAGACCGGCCGCCCGGCTTCCCGCGCGCGCACAATAATATCGACCTTTGCCGACACATCGTCGATACAGTCAATAACAAAATCAAACTTAGTAAAATCAACCGAATTCCGGTTCGCGCTGCCGTAAAACTCCGGCACCGTTTCCAGCTCCAGCTCCGGATTGATATCCAGCGCCCGGCGGCGAAATGCCTCAGTTTTGAGCATACCGATATTAGAATGCAGTGCCAGTATCTGCCGGTTGATATTGGATCTTGCCACCGTGTCGCCGTCTACCGCAGTAATATGTCCGATTCCGGTCCGTACCAGTGCTTCGCCGCAGGAACCGCCTACGCCGCCCAGACCGAACAGCAGCACCCGGGCGCGGGCCAGCTTCTCTACGTTTGCGCTGCCCAGCAGCAGCTCGGTGCGTTCAATAAAATCAAACATCAGGTCTGTCCCCCGGCAAAATGCGCACAATGCGCTTTAATTGGGCATGCGGAACAATTCGGCCGGCCGGCTACACACACCGCCCTGCCGTGGGTGATCAGCAGATGCGACAAGGCCAGTGCGTCTCCGGCGTGCGGATCTTCCGGCGGTATCAAAACGCGTAAGTCCTTTTCTATCGCCTCCGGCGTAGTGCTTTCGGATATCCCCAAAAGCGCCCAGATACGTTTAACATGCGTATCAATAACATAAGCGGGTTCGCCGAACCATTCGCCCCGCACCAGATTGGCAGTCTTGCGGCCGGTGCCGGCAAGTTCGGTCAATTCATCCAGCGATTCCGGCACTTCTCCGCCGTAGCGTTCGGTCAACTGTTCACAGCACTTTTTGATGTTGGCCGCTTTGGTACGGTACAGACCGCAGGAGCGTATAAGCGTCTCCAGCTCGGCTATATCGGCAGCGGCGAATGCCTGTGCATCCGGATATCGGGCAAATAGCACCGGAGTCACTTTGTTGACCCGTACATCCGTACACTGCGCGGACAATATCGTACTCACCAGCAGCTGCACCGCGGAGCCGAAGCGCAATCCGCACCTGTCACCGCCGGGATATGCCGTCCTGAGCAGACTGATTATTTCGTTAAGTTCCGTGCGCGTCATCATAAAATTTCAATCATCCGTTCAGGATGCCTTGAGGGTCACTTTAAGATCGTAGAACTTATCGTCCGAAGGCCGGTATACTCGGAGCGTGATCGTGTCACCCGGCGCAAATTTGAGCAGTTCCGTACGCAGCGTAGCGAAATCCAGCACTTCAATGCCTTCTATCGCGCAGATGATATCCTGTTTTTTAACGCCGGCTTCATCCGCGCTGCTGCCTGCCGACACATCTTCAACATACGCGCCTTGCGACCAGTTGTTGTCTTTTGCGGCTTTCCAGTCATATCTCGTATCGATCGTCACGCCCAGCACCGGTTTGACATATTTACCGTACTTACGGAACGAATCGATAATGCGGCTCGCGGTATTAGACGAAATGGCGAAAGACATATTCTCATAATTCTCCGCCACGACCTTGATAACGCTTATGCCGACGAGTTTGCCTTCGGAATTGACCACCGCGCCGCCGCTGTTGCCCGGATTGATAGGTGCGGTCATCTGGATCATATCGTAAAGTACGATATCCGATGAAGATGATACGATGCTGCGCTTCAGGCCGCTGATAACACCGTCGCACACGGAATTCATGAATTCGATGCCGCCGGGGCTGCCGATGGCAATAACTTTTTCGCCGATGGACAATTTATCCGAGTCCGCAAATTCTATCGGTGTAAGCCCGGTGCGGTCAACTTTGATCAGCGCCAGGTCAAAGTCTTCATCGTAGCCCAGAAGGCTTACGACCTCATACGGTTCCACCAGCGACGAATCGAAATAAACATATACTTTATAGTTTTTGCCTATAGCGCCGGTGCTGCGGTCAACGATCGAATCGATCACATGAAAGTTGGTCAATATCTCTCCGTCTTCCGATACTACTACTCCCGCACCCTGCGACAGTCCGGTCTCGGTGGGATTCTCCCAGGCGGCACCGGAGACCTGTACAGTCATTATTGCCACTACCGAAGGCACTGCTTTGGCATACGCCACGGTTGTATTGCCTTCTCCGTCTACATTGATCGTAATTTGTGAACCCGGAGCGATCTCATCGTCGCCTACATGAGTACCGGACGGCTGAGTGCGGCTGTAGCCGGTATTAGAGGCGTTGTACTTTTTAAGAAGCGTCGCGAAAAGGCTGGACTCCTTAGTGGGAAAATACAGGAGCAGCGCACATATTAGCGCCATACAAAGCAGCGTGGATAATATGGAAATAAATACAGTCAGACCGATGCGCGGTTTACTTTTTACGACCGCGGCATTCTGACGGGCGCGTTTCTCTGCTTTTTTAGTCTTACGGTATTCGCGTTTGAGCTGACGGATATGTTCTTTATAATCCTCGACAGATTCCGCGGTGACCGCTGCTTGATCAAAAGTCTGTACCGCGGCTGCCACCGTCTGTGTATCGGGTTCTGTCCGGACTTGTTCCGGCAGCGGAGGTAGCTCCACCTGTGATCCGGCATATATATCCGCAGGCGTTTCTGCCGGAGCTGCAGGAATTATTTCCACAGGAGTTTCGGCGTATGGTTCCGCCGGAACGTTGACCGGTGTTTCGGCAAATGGATCAGCATCGTTAAATGTCTTTTCAAGATCTGTCAATTAAAACATCACCTTTCATATAACAGCATCAGTTTAGCTGTTCGTTATATTATATCATTGTCCGTCAATACCAAAATCAAATACCCGGGCATATGTTTAGTGCTGCCCGGGCATAATATGAAGTCGCTTCAACATGGTCTGCTTCAACTCTTTTTCACGTCGAATCTGTAGCCTTTGCCCCAGACCGTGGTAACGGACCAGACATGGTCGTTGCCGCAAATCTTGTCGCGCATGCGTTTGATATGAACATCGACTGTACGCGTGTTGCCCGCAAAATTGAAGCCCCAGACATTGGTGAGCAACTGCTCGCGCGTGAACACGACCCCGGGATTGGACGCGAGGCAGTATAAAAGTTCAAACTCTTTAGGAGGCATGATGACGTTATGACCGTCAACACTGACGCTGTATTTATTATGATCGATCTTCAGACCGGGATACACTATATTTGCCGAAGTCGTGCTATCATCGGAGTCATCTTCGATCTCATTGACCTTACAGATCAGCTCCGAATGCCGTACTGCGGTCCTCAGCCGCGCACTGAACTCTCGCTGATCAAAGGGCGCTATTATATAATCATCCGCACCCAGTTCCAGCGCAAGGACAATATCGAAAGTGTCCCGCTTCGGACTGACAAACAATATCTGAACGTCAGAAAGGACACGGATCCGTTTACAGACATCCAGCGTGTCCTGACCGTAGCCGAACCCGCTTCCGAGTATCACAACTGTAGGGTTAAAATCCGAAAATCTGTTCAAAAACTCCGCCGCATCGTCAATATACGTAAAGTCATAACGCAGCGCCGCGCAGCAATCTTTTACTTCCTTTTTTACCGTTTCATCCGTATTGATCAAAAAAACCTTAGTCTTGCTCATCTTTGTCAACCCTTATTATAAGAATCTCGATGCGCATCGGTCAGGTCTACCGTACTGCCGTGGAATCGATGGGAATATTATAAATGTGCTAAATATAATTAGCAAGACCATTTGTTTGTCCAATTTGTGTGTTTTCTGTGTCATTTTGACAAATAAGCTGTCCGTATTAACAAAAGACGATCGTTGTGTTATAATTATTCGTGTCCGGAGTTCGTTCCGGCTGAAAACGATGGATCACGGAGATGATTATTGAATGAAACTGGGCATCGTTGGCCTTCCCAACGTAGGAAAAAGTACATTGTTTAACGCTATAACCAAAGCCGGCGCCGAGTGCGCCAACTACCCTTTCTGCACCATTGAGCCGAATGTGGGCACCGTGGCGGTACCGGACGAGAGACTGGACCGGTTGTGCGAAATGTACTCCCCCGAAAAACGGACACCGGCAACGGTGGAGTTCGTTGATATCGCGGGGCTGGTCAAAGGCGCTAGTCAAGGCGAAGGCCTGGGCAACAAATTTCTGTCCCATATCCGCGAATGCGACGCGATCGTGCACGTTGTGCGCTGCTTTGCCTCTGATGATATCATCCGTGTAGAAAACTCCGTAAGCCCCCGCGGCGATGCGTTTACCATCAATATGGAGCTGCTGCTGAGCGACCTGGAACAGGTGGAGCGCCGCATCGAGCGTACCGGCAAGATGGCCAAAAGCGGCGACCGCAAGATACTTTCCGAACTGAAAACGCTGGAAAGCATCCGCGCGCACCTGGAAAAAGAACTTCCTGCCCGTTCGCTGGAACTGGACGAAGATGGTGAACAAATATTGAGATCGCTGTTTCTCCTCACCGCAAAGCCGGTAATATATGTTGCCAATATTTCCGAAGATGTTGTGGCTGATCCTATGAGCTGTGAATTTGTCCGTGAACTGGCAGCGGTGGCTGACAATGAACACGCCGGCCTGATCTGTGTCTGCAGCCGTCTGGAGGAGGAGATCGCTTCGCTGGAGGATGATGAAAAAAATGAGTTTCTGCACGAACTGGGCATCGAGTCTTCCGGTCTGGATAAACTGATCAAAGCCAGTTATTCCCTGCTGGGTCTTATCAGTTTCCTCACCGCGGGTCCGAAAGAAGTTCGCGCATGGACGATCAAACGGGGCACTAAAGCGCCGCAGGCCGCGGGCAAGATCCATTCGGATTTTGAAAAAGGCTTCATCCGCGCTGAAATCGTGGCATACGACGATCTGATGGCGTGCGGCACATACAATGCCGCCCGGGAAAAAGGGCTGGTCCGTTCCGAAGGCAAAGACTATGTCATGAAAGACGGCGATGTCACCCTTTTCCGTTTCAATGTGTGAGCATTAAGCTGTTTTTTAAAAAAACAAGGCCCGCCAAAAGCGGGCCTTAATAATTTTCAAAGTATTACTCGTTCAACAGTTGTGTTCGGTCGTCCAATTCCGGTGTTCGCTGTTTCAGCAGGTCTCTGATCTCAACGAGCAGATCCGCTTCTGTCGGTTTCGCGGCTTCTTCCGCGGCGGCAGCTTCTTCAGCAGCAGCGGCCTCTGCGGCAGCTTTTGCTTCTTCAGCGGCTTTCTTGGCTTCAGCTTTAGCTTTGATCTTGTTGATCGTGCGTACTACCAGGAAAATGCACAGCGCGATAATGATGAATTCAAGTATGACCTGAATGAGGTTGCCGTATCTGATGGCGACTTCCTCGACTGCTTTAGCTGTTTCCTCGCCGGTCTCAGAATCAATAACTGCATCTTTACCATGCTTAATAACTGCTTTCAGTTCGGAAAACTCAACGCCTCCGATCGCAAGTCCGATGGGTGGAAGGACGATGTCGTTGACAAGACTGGTAACGATTTTACCGAATGCGCCGCCGATAACAACGCCTACTGCCATGTCGATAACGTTGCCCTTCATGGCAAATTCTTTAAACTCTTTGAAGAATCCCATAGTCACAACTCCTTTGTTTCACAAGATTGTGTTGAACACTGGTACAATTATAATCTCTTCCCCGCGCCGTGTCAAAATTTTTTTCGAATTAGCCTTTTGCCATCAGTAAGTTGCCCTTTGTCATTTGCAATTTGCCATTTATAATATGTTGTGGTATACTTCGCATCGCGAAAATCTTATGGAGTCGACGCAAATGAAACGGTTTTGGGACAACGCAGATACAAGATTGAAAGCGATCATTCTGGCAGTGCTTATTGCGCTGCTGAATGTTGTCGCGGTACTGCTGTTTGGATTGACGGCCGCGGATATCGAGCAGGCGTACATCTCCCCTTTAGCGTTTGCGTTGTCAATTACCGCCGTGATCGCGCATATCGCGTTTTGCATTGCCTTCCGCATATTGCGCAAACCTGAGATACTGCTGGGCGTATTTATATACCAGATGTTTGCCGTACTTTGCTACGTGCTGTTTTTTGTCGGTTTTGTGGGCAGCGAAGGCAAAGACAGCTGGTTTACCGGCTTTTTCACAGTATTCAGATGGTGGTCGGTCGGGTATCAGGATTTTATGGTGATGATCGCGCGCTTTACCGGCATTCCGTTCAGATTCTCCGGTCCGATCATTTACCTGATCCTAACGCTGCTTACCGGCCGCGCGTATATATCGCTGCGTAAAGATATACGCTATGAGCAGAAAGTTCAAAAAGAAAAAGAGTACGTAGAACGAACCAAAGCCCGTCATACGTACAATTGATATCTTTATTTCGATCTGGCTGTTTCTTACTGCTCCGCCCGCGACTGCGTGAGCAGCTGTTCGTGATCGTCCCAGTTGCCGTGGAACACGCCCGGGTAATCGGACCGTTCATATCCGGTACCGTTAACATAATCCCGCGACAATTGGATTATCCCCGAATCGAGCTTGGGCGTCCGGTACAGGTCAATATACTGAAGCGCCGCGCTGAGCGCCGGAATCGCGGTCCCGGCGGATTGCGCGCGGATCACGATCTTGCGCAGACACTGTGAATAATTCGAAGCGCATTTACGGAAGTACGGATCGGTCAACAGATTGACCAGTTTGTTGTGTCGGTCGTACGCCTCGATCACACGATTGATGCTGCGCGCGCGGGTGTAGGAATTGACCTGCATCGTGCGGGCAATAGCCAGCAGATCCAGATCCCAGTTGTATCTGTCGGAAGCCGTGCGTAGCAGGCCGAAACACTGCGCCAACGCACACAGTACGGCAAGATACGCGGCGCGCCGCAGATCCTCGACAAATTCACGAGTCTCCGCGGGATTCACCTGGACCGCCGGTATATCGTCGATAAGTCTGGAAGAAGCGATCCGCTCCCCTTTCAGTTGAGACATAAAACGAAGTTCCAGCGACGCGCTGATAACCGACATCGGCATGCCCAATTTAAAGCCTTCGTCACAGCACCAGACCACACTTTGACCGTAGTCCACCCGATCGGACACTATGTCAGTCACCGGTACTCCGGTCTCAGAATCCTTGCGACTGTAAATATCGGTAAACATTTCCAGGAAATAGGACTGGGATTCGGTGCTGTTGATACCATAGAGCAGTTCAACGATCTCATCGTTATCCGGAGCACAGAAAAACTTAATAAGTGAGATCATTTCGGTGTTGATCTCAAGAAGCGCATATTCGAGACCGTTAATGACCATTTTGGCATATTGACCGGAACCCGCGGGCCCGATATACGGTGCGCAGACGAATCCGCCTTCATCGCGCGCGGCAATTTCGATAAACACGCTGCGCATGGCATCATAGCTCTCATAAACACCGCCGGGCATTATGGAAAGGCCGGCCTCTTTGCTGATCTCGCCGCGCGAAAACCCGGTTGGAAGATAATAAACACCTTTGGCGGATTGAACTTCGACGATATCTCCGGCCTGAATATAATTCATGTCGCAAAGGTTGACCAGCGCGTCCCCGCTGTCAAGCATATGCAGGACCTGATCCAGATATTTATCGTTAAAACCGCGGTCCAAACTGAACATAAAAATTCTCCGCGGTACTTCCAGGGCGTCAATAAACGATTCGAAATCAGGAATCAGCAATAAACCGCTGTCAGAGGCGGCCTCGTGGACAACTTCCTGTTCCTCGCCCGTAAATGTATTAAAACTCGTCATATAAACAGCCGTGCTGAACCCCCTGCCCGCAATACCGGAAGCTATGTCTATGCCGCGTCTGTCGTCACATATAACGCCAATGTAGTTCTTTGTCATTGCCTTCGCCTGTCACTAAAAAATGAATATTCAGATCCGTCTGATAAGCCGCCGCATATAGCTGATATACTGCATGAACACCACGCCGGGCTCTTCCAGTTCCGAATACCAGCGTTTTACCCATTCGAGCGTAACGAATCCGTTAAAGCCGTCTGCCTTCAGCAGTTTAATTGCGCCGGTGATCGGCAGATCGCCGTAACCCATCATGCGGTATTTCAACTTGCCTTCTTCCGTCATTACCGAGTCCTTGACATGCAGATATCGAATATATTTTTTCAGCAGCCCGTAAGTGTATTCGGGAGTCTCGGCAAAATATCTGTACGGATGATGGATATCCCAAAGGACGCCCAGTTTCGGATCGTCTACTGATTCAACAAGCTGGAGCAGCCTCGCAGACTCTGCAAACACGCCGTTTGTCTCGACCAGGACCGTTACATCAGTATTGCGGGCAAACTCGCACAGTTGTTTGAGCGCTTCGGCAACAAATCCGTCGTCAATGGATCCGCCCGGCTGCGGATCACGATCCCCCAGCACCCGTATGAACGGAACACCAAGCGCCGCAGCCAATGAAATATATTCTTTTCCTTCGGCCAGCGTTTTATCGATATTATCTTTGTCAAACAGATAACATGCGGAAGTCAGGCAGCTTAGGCTGAGACCCATTCGGCTGAGTTTCTGCCGGACTTCGTTGATACGGTCCGGCGCAAACACCGGGATCGCGGGAGCGTATATTTCTTTGGAAATACCGCGTATTTCCACCGCGTCATAACCCATATCTTTAGCCGTGGCCAGGATTTCCTCCCAGCTCCAATCGGGACACCCCAGTGTTGAGAATGCAAATTTCATAAGTCCTCCGCGTTCTGACCCGTCTCCGGCAGTAAAGACCGCAATACAATTGATTATCTGCCGTTCCTGTATATTATATAACTATCCTGAACGGATTTCAATTATCCTTGCTAAAATAATCAGCTGCCATTGTCGTTTGAATCGTTTGCGTCGCTTTGATATCTGGTAGATCTTTGATACGGTATCACTTCAAATATGATCTCTTTAGAATAGGAGTAAACCATGCATTTGTTTAGTACTTCACTTTGAGCGTAAGTAATATCGTTTTCCGGCACGATGATCGTCAGCCTGCGGGAAACTATCATATCGGAAGTGATCACCGGGTATCCGGGTTTCAGCTGGTAATCCGCCGCATTGCTGAACTTGGCGAATTTATCGATCATATCTCGCAATTCTTTGTTCAGATCTCTTTCATTTTGATAATACGGCGCGGTCAGGTCAATGCTTTTTATCACTGTTGCTTCCTTCTTATTCTCATCGTATGCGGACAATACCGGATAATCGTACGGCAGATTGCCACCGAATATAGAGCGCAGTATTTTGCCCCGGGCAAAATTGTTCAGCTGCCAGACGGTAACTCCGGATTCGCTTATTGACAAAAGCGGATCGTTGCCCCGTATCCAAGCCCTTGTACGGATAGATGAACCTACTTTTAGCCAGCCGAACAGCCGGTAAGATGCGTACAGTTCGATATCGTCGCTGCCGTTGTAAAACTTACTGCCGGTAAACGATAATTTGTCCGCCGTTATGTATCCGTTTTTTATCAGCGGATCAGTATTTAAAAAATATTCGCAGATTTTCTGACTTGCCTGCGTATAGAGCAGATCATCCGTGCCCATAGCACATTCGCGCAGGAAGAAAAAGCGAAACATGACATTCCCCGCGGTCTCGGAACCCGTCTTGCCTTTTATAAAATCTCCAATAGATGACAATGCGTCGTTCTCCAGCTGTTCCAGTCCGTATTCATGGTACAGCAGTCCATAGTCCGACATCAGCCGCGCCGTCTTATATAAAGCGCGGTCCAAGCAGTTCACCGCCGTCACCGTTTGAACGATCCGCAGCCCGAAGATCAGTACGCCGATAATCACCGGCATCAGCAGACAGGTCTCCAGCGAGACACTGCCGTCAATATGAGACCGACTCCTGAATTTCAATCTTAAGCGCCTCCTTACCCGCGGCACCGAACAATGCCGAAATAGTTACCGGATAATAATCGATCTTACACTCCAGACCGGTAAACACGCCGGAAAGCATATATCTGCGGCCGGTGTATTCCGTCAGATTCACTTCAATAACATCCGCGATCCGTAAAAGTACTGTTTCCTGGGGCATCAACAGTACCAGCAGCGTCAGATATTGTGCATAATCCAGCCCTTTTTCCGGCTCGACGGAGTCCTCATCGCTTTCGGAGAACAGATCTGACAGGCCTTCAATAGAACTCTTCCAGTTCTCCCGCGTCTTTATCAACGGGACTTTCTCACCGTCCTGCAGTGTCTTGACATCCAGATACGCCTCCCCCAGAGACCACGCCCCCATAAGCAGCAGCGCGTACAGTTCCCCGCCGATACCCGCGGATATAGCGGCGGCAATAGCATTTCCCACCGCGGTTGCGAAATCATGTTTTTCATCATCCGAAAGCACGTGTACAAAGTTCAGCGCGAAACGCAGGGTCAACAGTTTATTAGCCGTTTCTTTGACATTACTGTCACTGTCTTTATTGCCCCCGATAATGTACTCTTTTTCGCATATAAACTGTTTGCCGTCCGCATCCGGATCCACTTTCGAAACGTCCGAGAAGAACGAAGAAACATAATCGCAGATCATATATTCAGCCAGAACGTCGTCTATAACAGTGCCTTCCGCAAATGAGCCGGCAATACCGGCAAACAGATCGCTTATACTCTGTGCATCCGTAAAATCGATCAGGAACTCCGAAAGCGACCCGGTCAGGGACTGCCGCACCGATGGCAGCGTGCTGTACAGCTGATCCGGAATCGAATACGAATCCGAATCATATATCGATAATTCCTGTTTGACCCGTTTCCGGATATCATACTGATTCAGACTTTCGTCCGCGTTCAAATAATATTTGTTCATAACAAAATCCGATTTTACATTTGAACCGTCTAGGGCCTCCCGGAGATTCGCGCAGAAAGTATCATAATCCGGCATCTCATACGCGACTGCACTGTTCTCGTCACCGGTAATATAGTAGTCGGTAAGCAAAATATCTTCCCGCAGCAGTTCCGATTTATGATTCAGCGCCTCAATATTCGTCTTCAGCCCGGAGGCAATTCCGTCATTGGAAACACGCAGCGCGCCGGTATGCAGACGCGAAATACGCTTACTTAATTCAGAATTCATATCTTCGTCTGCTATTTTTGTGCGGTCTGCCTCAGCCAGCTCCGCATACCGTTCGATCTCGCCGGCCAGTTGTTTCAGCTCTGCGATCAAATTATAAGCCTCTGCGTTGCACGTCCGGTAAACTGTTATGACCGCGTTCAATTCTTCCAGACCTTCCCGTACGATCTCAGGAGAAGCAATAATGTCCGACAGAGATGTCAGTTTGAATATCAGTTTGTCGCCGGACAACAGAAACAGCGTAAGCCGGGAGGCGAATCCGTTTACACATAATACATCGCCGTTGTATTGTCCTTCGACTATTTTACGCAGTTCCTCGACCTTGCTTTCGGCTTCGGAAAGGAGGCTTTCACCTTTGGTGATATTGTCCATTCCGCCGCAGAATGAACCGGAATCTCCGATCAGACCCAGGCAGTCCGCCAGCAACAGCGCACCGTTTGCAACAGAGCGATATTTCATTTCCGAAACGATCGCGGTCTTTAACGCATCGGGGCCGGACAGCTGACCCTTAAAGCTCAACGTACTATCGCCGCGTTTCATACGACCCGTGGAGATCACATTATTGAACGCCGGTTTAGTGATATACTTTATAAAATCCGTCTCCGCTTCATTATACTGCTCGACATTCAGCCCCAGCAGTCCGTACCTTGAATACAGTATGCTGTCATAAGAGGCCAGAATGCTGTTAAGCGCCAGAGCTGCCCGACGCTGATAAAAATACCGGCCTGAAATGATCGAGCTGGCGTCCGCCAGTACCAGATCAAACAGACACACTACCGCCAGCATCAGTGCGGTCGGCGCGGTTATACTGCCTCTAATTGAGTTCTTCAAGTGCGTCATGGGCCACCTCCACGAGATGCGTGATATCCGCCGGCGCAGGGCCGTCAGAGCGCGATCCATAGTAATCGATCTGCTTGTCCGTTACGGTCAATGCTCTGATCCCGAACAGCACGAAAAAAGAGATTAAAATAAATACTATAGGCCACAAAAGCGCGGTTTCCAGCGTATTCATGGATAGATCCTCCGATCATTTTTAAAAGTGGGGTTTGCGTTGATATCTACGTTGTCGCAATCAGATTTTACTCTTCCGGAACACGGTTTGGCAAGCAAAATAATTCGACAAATTTCGACGTATTTCGACAAAATTCGACATGTTCGACAAGCTGTCAAAAATGTGTTAAAATATATGTTACCGGAATAAATAACTGCCGGCGATGCAAATGACCGCACGTGATCAAGGAGATCATTAATAATGTCTGAATTTAATGACTATATTATCCCCGCGGAAGCGGACAACGCTCCCCCGGTCAAGCGCGAACGCATCTGGGAACTGGACGCGTTCAGAGGCATCTGTATTTTATGCGTTGTGGCCGTTCACCTGATATTCGATCTGCAATATTTTGCCGGGTTCGACTTTTCCACTCCGCGCTGGTTCGATTTCATACAGATCAACGGCGGCGTACTGTTCATCATATTATCCGGTATCTGCGTCACGCTGGGCCACCGGTTTCTGAAACGCGGCCTGATAGTGTTCGGCGCAGGTATGCTGATCACACTGGTCACGATCATTATGTATAAGATCGGCGTTGCTGATAAAGATATTATTATTTATTTCGGCGTGCTCCATCTGCTGGGCGTGTGCATGCTGCTTTACGGATTACTGCGCAAACTTCCCACCTGGCTGCTGGTCATAATTGAAAATATACTTGTCATTGCCGGCTACTGGCTGATGAATTCGGGAATTACCAGCAGAGGCGCCTGTGTATGGGATCTGTTGATCATCGTTGGCGTCACGCCGCCGCATTTTGTAACCAGTGATTATTTCCCGCTGCTGCCGTTCCTGGGCTGGTTCATACTCGGTATCGTGCTGGGACGCACTCTGTACGAAAAACAGCAGACGCTGTTTCCGCGATACCCATATAAGTCCTGGCCGATTCGGGCACTCTCATTTATAGGGCGGCACAGTATCTGGATCTATCTGCTGCATCAGCCGGTCATTTCTGGAATTCTGGCTCTGGTGGAACACGTTTCAGCAAAGTGATTCAATTGCCTCTTTGATCTGTTTGTT
The DNA here is from genome assembly GCA_017620915.1 of Clostridia bacterium. Lineage (GTDB taxonomy): Bacteria > Bacillota > Clostridia > UBA1212 > UBA1255 > UBA1255. The sequence continues at coordinate 13,094 of JAFZSK010000031.1, forward strand.
GAAAATAATAAATTTAGTGTACTCCGGCGTGGGCGATCTGAACCCATTGTCCGAAACTGTAAATATTTTGACTTCGGCGGTATTGCCCCCGCCCCCGCTTGCGGGCGTGAAGAAATCGCAAAACGCTTTTACCGCCGGAAGGTTTGCGGTGCGGGCGTAGAAACAGTTGCCGCCGCCCCGTTCAAGGCCTGAATCCTGCTGGACTTTGTAGGAATCGATGGGCGTTATGACAGAACAATGCAGCGCGGGCGAATCATCCCGCATGCTGATCCGGCCTTTGATCACCGCGATCATATCCGCAGCCAGTATCTTGCCGTATTTCTCATATGTTTTCGGAAATACTACCGCTTCGAACGAACCGTACATATCCTGCACTGTCAGGAACGCCATGACCGCGTTGCTCTTGGTGGTCTTCTTCTTAATATCAGTTATAATACCTGCCATAGTGGCATCAAGGCCGTCTTTGACACGGTCGGCGTCGCTGATCTCTTCGTCGGTATCGGAGGCGAGATCGGCGGATGTAAGCGTGCAGACACGGTTGAATTCGTTGATATATTTATCCAGCGGATGGCCGGAAAGATATACGCCCAGGACGCTCTTTTCCATTGACAGCCGTTCCGCGGTGTCGAATTCGGAGAGTACGCGCAGGTTTTCAGGTACTGCGCCGTTGTCCTCGCCCGTATCAAACAGCGACAGCTGGCCTTCGGCGCGGCTGCGGTAGGCGGAAGCGGCGTTGTCCATAACTTCGTCGTAAGCAAAATACAGCGTGCGCCGCGTGTAACCCAGCGAATCGAACGCGCCCGCTTTAATGAAACTTTCCACTGTGCGTTTGTTGACATCTGTGTTTACTATACGTTCGCAGAAATCCGTAAACGACTTGAACGGCCCGTCTGTGTCCCGCACCGCTTTAAGCTGCGTGACAGACCTGATCCCCACATTTTTAAGGGCGCCTAGAGCGTAAACGATCGAACCGTCTTTGACCGTGAAGCGTTCGGTACTCATGTTGATATCCGGCGGCAAAACCCGTATTCCCAGTGCGCGGCACTCGCTCAGATAAGCGGCAATACGCTCCGGGAAACTGATCAGGCTGTTCATAGTACCGGCAAGAAATTCGGCGGGATAATATGTCTTCAGCCACGCGGTCTGGTACGCCACCACCGCGTAACTGGCCGCGTGCGCTTTGTTAAACGCGTAGCTGGCAAAATCGGTCATTTGTTCAAAAATTGACGCCGCCACTTCCGCGTTGATGCCCCGCTCGCCGCAGCCGGCAATGAACCGGTCGCGCTCTTTCATCATTACATCGTGTTTCTTTTTGGCCATTGCCCGCCGCACCAGGTCGGAAGCACCCATCGTATAGCCGGCCAGATCACGGAATATCTGCATCACCTGCTCCTGATATACCATGCAGCCGTAAGTCACATCCAGGATCGGACGCAGCGCCTCCGCGGCGTACACAATGCTTTCAGGATTGTTTTTGTTGCGGATATAGTTAGGGATCTGATCCATCGGACCCGGCCGGTACAGTGCGATGCCGGCAATAATATCTTCCAGCGATGATGGCATCAGTTCGGTCATAAAACGCGTCATGCCTTTGTGCTCCAGCTGAAAGATGCCGGCGGTCTGGCCGCGGCTGATGACAGAGAACACTTTGGGATCATTGTAATTAATGTTGTCCGTATCGATCCGCACGCCGCGCGTCTCGTATATCATTTCCACCGTATCCTGGATCACTGTAAGCGTTCGGAGCCCCAGAAAATCGATCTTCAGCAATCCGATCTTTTCCAGCGTGGCCATCGGGAACTGCGTGGCAATGACGTCTCCGGTCTTGTGCACGGGGACGTACTCCGTAACCGGTTTTTCGGTAAGGACAACGCCCGCGGCATGCGTCGAACAGTTGCGCGGCATGCCTTCAAGTTTCATGGCGGTGTCAATAAGACGGCGCACCTCATCATCTAAGCCATAAAGCTGTTTGAGTTCCGGATTGTTCGAAAGAGCGTCCGCCAGTTTGGTATGGAATTGACCTTCAGGGATCATGCGCGCCACTGCGTCGATCTTGGCATACGGGACTTCCGTCACGCGGCCGACGTCGCGAATTGCCGCCCGCGCCGCCAGCGTTCCGAACGTAACGATCTGCGCAACGCGGTCCGCGCCGTATTTGTCAACGACGTATTCAATAACGTCCCGGCGACGGTCATCGCTGAAATCCACGTCGAAGTCGGGCATGCTGATGCGCTCCGGATTCAGGAAGCGTTCAAACGCAAGGTTGTATTTGAGCGGATCGATATTGGTGATCTTAAGGCAATATGCGGCCAGCGATCCCGCGCCGGAACCTCTGCCGGGACCGACTTTGATGCCGTGCTCACGGGCGTAGCGAATGAAATCCCACACGATCAGATAATATTCGCAGTAACCCATGGACGCGATCACACCGAGTTCATAATTGAGCCGTTTGCTGACTTCTGCAGGCAGGTTTTGGCCGTACCGTTCCGCGGCGCCGGCTTCGCATAGTTTGCGCAGATACTGTTCCGCGGAAAGCCCGTCCGGAATGTCGAATACCGGCAGCACCGGCCGACCGAAAGTGAGCGCAACATTGCAGCGCTGCGCGATCTTAACAGTATTGTCCAAAGCTTCGGGCAGCTTCTCAAACAGCGCCGTCATCTCCTCATGCGACCGCAGATATACGGTACCGGTGGTGAACTTCATGCGGTTTTCGTCGGACAATTTCTTGCCCGTCTGAATGCACATCAGTATGTCCTGCACAGGCGCGTCCTCGGGCTCAATGAAATGGACGTCATTGGTGGCCACGACGGGAATCCCCAGTTCCCGTGACAGGCGGATGAGACCGGCGTTGACGACGCGCTGCTCCTCCATGCCGTTGCTCTGAAGTTCGAGGAAATAATTGTCCGCGCCGAAAATATCGCGGAACTCCAGCGCAGTATCGCGGGCGCCGTCAATATCCCCCGCAAGTATCCGCTGCGCCACATCGCCTTTCAGGCATCCGGAAAGCGCGATCAATCCGCGGGAATATGTGCGCAACAGCTCACGGTCAACGCGGGGTTTATAATAGAAGCCTTCGGTGAATGAGGCGGAAACGATCTTGATCAGGTTGTGATAGCCTTCGTCGGTCTCGGCCAAAAGTATCAAATGTCCGTAATCCGCGTCCAGTCCCGGCTCCCGGTCGAAGCGCGAGCGCGCCGCAGTGTATACTTCCGCGCCGAGTATCGGTTTGATGCCGGCTTTATTACAGGCTTCGTAAAAATCCACCACGCCGTACATGACGCCGTGATCGGTGATCGCCAACGCTTTCATGCCGAAGGAGACTGCTTTGTCCACGAGCTCGCCGATACGGCAGGCCCCGTCCAGCAGACTGTATTCGGTATGTACGTGCAGGTGGACAAATTCTCTCAAGCCGGTCAGCTCCTGTATCTCTTACAGTGCGCGTATTTGCGCCATAACGCGATTTTTAAGTTCCTCCGCATTGGAAGCCGCCTCCGTTCGGGAAGCGCCGTTACAGCCGAAATAGATCTTAATTTTCGGTTCTGTACCGGACGGCCGCAGACAGAACCAGAAATCGACGTATGAATAATACAGCACATCCGATATCGGAAATTCCTTTTCTTCGTAGACGCGGTAGCCGCCTTTCGACGTGCGCTTCCAGCGTTTGTTGTTCAGCAGATCCATGTAATACACGGGTCTGTCCCCCGGCAAAATATCGGGGCCCAGCGCGCGCACCGCCGTAAGCAGGCACTGCATCTCCACGGCGCCGGATTCGCCTTCCAGCTGCAGCGAGGTCTGGATCTCATGCTGCGCCCCGAATTCGGAATATATCTCCTCCAGCGCGTCGATCAGCGTCAGACCGCGCTGCTTATAAAACGCCGCAGCCTCGCACAACAGCATGCAGGATGCCACCGCATCCTTGTCGCGGCAATAGCTGCCCGCAAGGAAACCGTAGCTCTCTTCAAAGCCGAAAATGAAGTGACCGTCGCCCTGCTCTTCAAGGAGCTTGATCTGTTCGCCGATGAATTTAAAGCCGGTGAGCACATCAACATATTTAATGCCTTTGCCGCTGCAGATCTTTTCCGCAAGGCGCGTGGAGACCAGCGTAGAGACCGCGAATGGTCTGGGCTTTTTATTCAGTTCGATACGGCGCAGCAGCAGGATCTCGCCGATCTCGTTGCCCGTGAGCAGTTCGTATTCGCCATGGCGGTTTCTGACGCACGCGCCGGTGCGGTCCGAGTCGGGGTCGGTGGCAATGATCAGATCCGCGCCGGTCCGGCGGGCAATTGCCAGCGCTTTCCTGTACGCATCCGGACTTTCGGGATTGGGCACCGGAACCGTAGGGAAATTGCCGTCCGGCGCCATCTGCGACTTGACCGGATATACCCTCCCAACGCCGATCTCTTTCAGGATCTCCGGCACAAACCGCGCGCCGGCGCCGTGCAACGCGGTATATACGACTTTCAGACCGGCGGTGCCGGAATGCTCCGCCACGTTTTCGGACAGGAGCGCGCGTACGGTTTTAAAGAAATTGTCCACGACGCTGTCCGGACAATACTCGATATTGCCCCCGGCGATCAGCGCATCGAAATCATATGGACGCAGCTTGCGGAAGTCGGCGATCCGGCTCATCCGCCGCGAGATCTCCACGCTGTCTTCGGGCGATAATTGCGCGCCGTCGGGTCCGTATACTTTGTAGCCGTTGTACTGTTTCGGGTTGTGGCTGGCGGTGATCATCACACCCATCGCCGTGCCCAGGGTGCGCACGCTGTACGACAGCAGCGGCACGGGACTGATCGCTTTGTGAATGTATGTGCGGATGCCGTGTCCGGCGAACACTGCGGCGGCTTCGCGGGCGAACTCCAGGGAATTGTTGCGGCTGTCGTAGCCGATCACAATGCCCTGCTTTGCTCTTGCACTGCCCATGCTGTTGACATACCGGGCAATGGCGGTGCTGACTTTGCGCACCAGAGGGATGTTTATGCGGTTCAGTCCGGCTTCCATCACGCCGCGGATACCCGCAGTGCCGAAATCGGGTTCTTTGTAGAAGCGTTCGCGGATCTCGGCAGGATCGTCCGCAATTGCCGCCAGTTCGGCATGGTACGCGATGAAATACGGATCGGTCGCCCAGAGGCGGTATTCAGTGAGATATTTGTTGTCTTTAGCCATTGCCATCATCTTCCTCACGGGCCTGCGGCCGCGCCAGTTTGTCGACCTTGTTGTATAGATATACTTCATTTGCCCGTCCGACCGTGAAGCTGGACGGCACGATATATTCAGACGCGTAGTTATTGCCACGGACGGTGTTGAGTTTGCTCTTCATCGTGCCGGTTATGATGGCGGCAATGAAGAAACCGATCGCCAGGCAGACTATGCCGCGCAGGATCAGCGGACCGGTGTCAAATTTGGATTTTTCCACGTTTTCGGCAAATGCGGCGATGCTGAACAGCGCAGTCAGCGCTGCGGACAATACAGCGGTCCTGACCAGAATAAGCGCCGTTTTGCGAACTGATTTTTTAAACATCGGGTTTGTCCCCCTTTCAAATGAAAAGCAGCGTGATCAAGAAGATCGCGGCGGCAATTCCAATGCCCAGCCCGATCAGCCAGCGTGCGGCGGCTTTTTTGTCCACGGGCAGGTCGCCGACGAATTTGCCGGTCTGTCCGTTCATGGCAAACGTGTATGTTTTGTCCTTCCAGACGGTGGAGAGCATCCAAACCGGGAACAGCGCGTATTTAGCAGACTTGGACAATACCGTACACTCGCCGGAGTTCTGACGAACGGAATCGTACCCGGTCACGGTATCGTAAAACGACTGCTGCGTGGTATTGGCCATGCGCGTGCCGGCGCGTTTCCAGCTGATATCGGTGTTGACGTCGAACTTATCAGCCAGATAGCCTGCCAGATACGCAGTCTTGAAGTCCACGGCCTCACTGAAATCAAAGGGCTCGATCGATTCCATCAGCATGTCGTCGAATTTTTCGGAACCGTCGATGGGCACGCTGCGGAAGCTGATGTTGCCTTCGCGGAACACGTCGTAAAACTTGGTCTCCGTGTAATCGTAATACTTGTCGCTCCAGCGGTGGATCCGGGTGGTCTTATAGCTGTAATTGCCGTACAGTTCGGAGTCGAACACCCAGAACGGCACGTAGAAACCTTTAATTTCTTTCAGCTTGTTCTCATCCTTGAATACTTTGGGCAGCAGCCGCTTACCTTGAAGATGACGGGAAAGCGCGGATATCGCGTCGTCCTTGCTCAGCTTGAACGGGATCACGTAATCCGGTTTTAGCTTGCCGGTGAACGCGCCGAGCACCACCACAGGATTGCCGCAGTACGGGCAGCTGGTGGCCGCCATATTGGCATCGCCGATGATCTCGCCGCCACAGGACCGGCAGACATACGAAAACAGGCCGTCGGTCTCGCCGTCCGCCCAGGTATTGGGCGTGATATCTTGGGCCCAGGAGTCGCCTTCGATATTACCTGCGCCCAGCTGAGAATCCGGCGCGGACAGTTCTTCCACGGTAAATGAAGAATCGCAGAACGGACATTTCATTTTCTGCAGCTTACTGTCAAATACCAGCGCGCCGTTGCAGTTGAGGCATTTATATTCGCTCAGTTTCGGCATGCGCTCAGCTCCTTTCAAATCAAAAAATCAGACATTCATTTTCAAGGCTTCCGCGGCGGCAATACACACATCCCGGAACCCTTTCTCGATACTGCCGTCATCGGCGTCAATTCCATACGTCGCGGCGCCCTTGAACCGGTACGCTGCCTCGAACATTTTTTGGACATCGGGTCTGTCCCCCTGTTCAAAAAAGCTGTATGCAAAACGCAGCGCGGACTCGTCGGAGTCAAACTCCAGGCCGCACAGTGCGGGCAGGCGCGTGCCCTGGTTGGCGGTGACCTTGATCAGACCGTCGTGGACAGTGAGCCAGGTGGCACGTCCGCCTTCCGCGGTGTCAAAGAAGAACGAACGGCGGCTGCCTGCGGCAAAATCGCGGACAACATCATTGCCCTCGCGGCCCAGTATTTTAATAGCCTCCGCCAGCGAAAACAGCGCCATGCGCGCGGAGAGACGTTTGTCGTCATTATCCGTGAATGACAATGCGTACGCTGACTGCAGCGCAAAACAGCGGGTCAGCACGTCGCCGAACTCTCCGATATCGCACTTGGTCCCGGACAGTTTCGAGCCACGGAGCTTTGGCTTCTTGCCCCCTGCCGTCAGATACTGCCCCGCGGCGACGACGAACGCTTCAAACTCTGCGCCATCCTTGAAATTGACCTCATAGTCCGGCGTCGTCTCGCGTATGATCTGCTTCTTGCTTTTTTCGCGGTATTTGAACTCGTCGTTCCAGTCGATGAAGATCTCGCCGGTGTACAGACCGCGCTTAAACTGGCAGTCGCCGTCGTATACGATGAAATGCCAGCCGTACTTATCCTTTTTTCCGCCGACGGAGAGCTGGAACACAGACTTTTCCGGAGTCAGCTCCTGCGCCGCGCCGGTGGCGTCTATATAGTTTTTCAGGTTGGCGGCAATGACTTCATATATCATGTCGTGCTGTACTCCTTTCCGCGGCTATCGGACAAACGCCGAGGTTAAGGGCGATCAAAACTTGAACGCCTTTCGCAGGTCGGCAACCTCATCGTCGGAAATCGCCACGATCTCACCCAGGCTGCGGGACGCGACGATGGCCTTGGCGCTGTATTCAATTACTTCCAGCTTGTCAAACGCGTTAAGCAGGCTGGAACCGGTGACGATCACGCAGTCGTTGTCCACCAGCACGATGGGTGTCATGTTGTCAAACATGTCCGCAACCATGTCGGGCTGCAGGAAACTGGCGCCGAAAGGCACTTTTTTGACGTTGCGCAGCATGATGTACGACTCAGGGATCGTACGCGAATCGAATTCCGCATCCGTGACGGCAAACGTCATGATGTTGGGCGCGTGGGCAATGATCACCGAATTGATCTCCGGATGCTTCTCATATATCTTTTTGTGCAGGATCGCGGAACGGGACGGATTTTTGCCTTCCTCTTTCCAGTCGCCGATGATCCGCACCAGATCGCCTTCTTCCAGATACTTACGGTCCTTCTGATATGGTGTGATTATGAACGAACCGTCGGATAACCGCATCGAGAACGTACCCTGGGCGCTGGTGAACAGCTGCTGGTCGTACGCCCGGTGGATCAGTTTGCACATATCGCGGCGCGCGGCCTTTTCTTCGCTGCTGATATTGTTGTTGATGAATTCGCCCATGCGCACATTTTGTTTTTCGCGGGAAATACCCACGTGGCGCTCGCTTAAAGGCCGTACAGTGCCGATCTTCGACGCTTCGATCTGCAGCCGCGCGCAGTAATCCAGCGTTTCGAACGCCATGAACGCTTTGAAGAGATCCGCCGCACCCACGAAAACACCGTGGTTTTCGAGGACAACGCAATTATGCCCCTTTTCAAACTCAGCGGCAATTTTAATGCTCAGTCCGGTGCTGCCGGGCACGTCGTACGGCGCCATGGATACGCTGCCGCATACCTGCGCGAAGTTGGGTATTAGTTTAGTCTCCGGGATCTTGCGCACAATAGAAAAAGCTACCAGCGCCGGCGGATGCGCATGCAGGATGCCGCGGATATCGGGACGGGTGCGGTAGATGCGCTCGTGTACCGGAAATTCGCTGGACGGTTTGTGATTGCCGATGATCGTGCCGTCCGGTTTGACCTGAATGATATCGGCGCGCGTCAGGGAGCCCTTGTCTACCGACCCGGGCGTGATCCAGATATCGCCGTTGTCGTCCAGAATGGACAGGTTGCCGCCGGATGTCGTGGTCATTCCGTAGTTGTACACGCGCTCCATGAGCATGACCAGCTGATCGGCGGGATGCAGTAATTCAAAATTCATAATAAACCTCCAGAATCAATTATTTCTTGCGGCGGTCAGCACACACCAGCCGCCCAGTTCCCGGGAGTCCGCGACGTAATATCCGTAACGGGAAAGCGTCGCTTCCACATCCGGACGGCGTTCGGTAATTATGCCGGACAATATCAACCGGCCGCCCGCCGCCAGCAGCCTGCCGGTATCCGGTATCAGGCGGATAACGATGTCGGCAACGAGATTCGCGCAGATCATCTCAAATCTGCCATTGATATCCCCTGCCAGATCGCAGCACTGCGAGGTGAACCGGTCCGCGAGTCCGGATACCGCCGCGTTTTCCCGCGAGATCTTCACGGCAAGCGGATCTATGTCGATTCCGACGGCGCGATTGGCGCCCAGCAGCAGCGCGCCGATAGCCAGGATGCCGCTGCCGGTGCCGACGTCCAGAACATTGTCCCCGGACCGCAGATGCTTTTCAATCATTTCCAGGCACAGCCGTGTGGTCTCGTGCTGACCGGAGCCGAACGCCATGCCGGGATCCATCACGATGCGGATGCGGCCTTCGTATTCGGGCGGAACGGTGTTGTCCCACGCGGGTACGATAACGATAGAATTGCCCACCGGCAGCGGCTTGAAATACTGTTTCCAGTTGTTGGCCCAGTCTTCTTCACGCACGGTGTTTTGCTTCAGTTCGTAATCAACGCCCGCCGCCCGAAGCCGTTCCTGCATAAACAGCAGCGCTTCGCCCGGATTGTCCTCGGGGCTGATGTAAATGTGGACAACGGAATTGTCCCGGTCGCCCGCCTGTGCCAGCAATTCCTCCGACACCAGTTCGTCGGGGGCAAAGTCGGACACAAGCGCGTCAAAATCCGAATAATCCTCGATATAAATGCCGCCGCTCACGCACATCTCCGCGATGGAAGCCACGGTGTCCAGCTGAGAATTACGCACTTTAAACGCGAATTCGGTCCAGTCGGCGCTCATTATTACACGATCCTTTCGCCCATGTCGCCGCCGGCCAGAATGTGATAATGCAGGTGCGGTACGGATTGATGCGCGTCGGCGCCGCAGTTATTAATAACGCGGAAACCGTTTTCTACGAGGCCTTCCTGCGACGCGATCTTCGCGATGGCCAGCTGGATGCCGCCCAGGAATTCTTTGTCTTCCGCTCCGAAGCCCAGCACGGACGGTACATGGCGTTTAGAGGCCACGACGATATGCACCGGCATCTGAGGGTTGATGTCTTTGAACGCGGTACAGAATTCATCTTCGTACACTTTTACGGACGGGATGCGGCCGTCAATGATCTTGCAGAAAATACAGTTGTCCATAATAAACCTCGCTTTTCGTTATGTGAGTTTTAAGCATGGGGTCAGACCCGGATTTTAAACTGGGGTCTGTCCCCGTGTTCAAAAATGTCAGACCAGTTCGGGTACTTTGGCGAGCATTTCGTCGATCTTGCTTACGTCTTTGCCGCCCGCCTGCGCCATGTCGGGACGTCCGCCGCCGCCGCCCTGGCACATAGACGCACAGGCTTTGACCAGTTTGCCACAGTTTATGCCGGCTTTGACCGCGTCGGGCGTGCACATGGCCGCGATGGTAACTTTACCGCCCAGCCCGGAAGCCAGCAGCACCACGCTCTCGCCCGCTTTGGACCGGAGCTGTTCGCAC
>JAFZSK010000032.1 GCA_017620915.1 Clostridia bacterium
AGGCGGCTGCGGCCGTGCATTATCACCAGCGAAACGGTCCGGGCTTCGGACAGGCGCTGTTGCTCCGGCGCCGCGTTCATGCCGCCGCCGTAGAAGCGGCCGAACATCGTCGGTGCGATCCAGACGTTTTTGAACGTGTGTTTTTCACCGTCAACTTCCACTTCCGCCGTTTTGGACTTGAATTTGAACAGGAGGCCGTTGATGGCGATGGAGGTGTAATTGACCGGCTTGTCGCTTTTGGCCTTCTGCTCATCGCCGACTTCGCAGCAGTAACCGTCGATGCCGAAGCCGATGCCGTCGATGAATTTGCAGGTTTTGCCGTTGATCGTCACTGTAGGCAGGCTGACCAGGTATTTGCTGATCTCGATCGGACCGTCTTTGGCCTCCCAGCCGATGTCCCGGGCGAAATCATTGCCCGTGCCGGCGGGGTAGTAGTACAGCTCGCGCGTTGACACCAGGCTGCCGGCTTCGTTGACAAACCGGTTCAGAGTGCCGTCGCCGCCGCACAGTACGAGTTTGACGTCCTCGGCCAGCCCGGCATAAAATGATTCGTACGGCGCCGCGGTAGTGATATCTACCATTTCCACTTCACCCTGCGCTTCCAGCAGCGCCTTCAGCGTTTGCGCCGCTTCGGATAATTCTATTTTGCCCTGACCGGCGGCCGCGCCGGACAATTTGTTGTAAAGCACTACATACTTTTCCATTTAGCCAGATCTCCTTTTTTCAAATGTGGGCGGGGTCGTCATTGTCCCCGAACTTGGTCTCGTGAGTGTTCATCAGCTGGTCGAAACTGATGCCGTACGTGCGGGCAATATCCAGTGCGAAACTCTTGCCCTGCGGCGGCAGCGGCAATATCAGATATGTACGTTTGGCGCCCGCGTATTTCTTGCGGCCTTCGTCGGTAAGCACTTCCATTTCGGTGTTTTCATCTACGCCCGCTACCATGCTGACCAGATCGCTGAGCGCAGGCTCTTTGTTGAGTTCCGGAATATTTTCGGCCAGTTCGTGGATATGTGTGGCGAACACGCAGCGCGCGCCGACTTTACGCAGGTATTTCATGATCTCTTCGGCGATGAACAGACATTCCTGATGGCTCGTGCTGGAGAGTGACTCGTTCATCAGGATCATGCTGTATTTGGTCAGACGGGGCAGGATCTGCTCTAATCTTATGCACTCTTCGCCCAGACGGCCTTCGCTGATGGAGTTCTTTTCCAGTTCCGGGAAGTGAGTGTAGATGTTGTCAACAGGACTGATCCGTCCTTCGGAGCCGGGGATCGCGAAACCGGCCTGGAACAGCAGCTGCGTGATGCCCACCGCGCGGGTGAACGTGGTCTTGCCGCCCTGGTTGGCGCCGGTCAGAATAAATATGCGGCCCATTTTGTCCGACATTTCCGCGTTGTTCGTGACGACTACGCTGGACAGTTCGGTGAGGCCGATATCGCTCTGGATGCGGATCGCGAAGCTGGCGTCGTAAATATCTTTGACGTAAAACGCGCGCTCGTCTTTCGGAGCGGGCGTAGGGAAGCAGACGGGCAAGCCGGTCTTCATCAGGTTGCGAGCAAGGCGGCTGCCGCCGATGAAATAGTAAACCTCCGGGATCAGGTCGAACAGGAACTGCGTTTCGATGTATTCGAAGCGGCCCAGGACCGTAGCCAGATGCCGGAACGTGTCGCCCATTACGCTCTCCAGGTCGCGCATGATGGCGATATCGAGCGTGTTGGCGCGGTTGTCCTTAAGTATCGAGTAGAATGAACCCAGACCGAAATATGTTTCATCGTTACGATTCCTGCCCAGGATCGAAGTGACCAGTGCCTTGTTCTTAAACGGCTTGGGCTCGATGGAGAGCAGCACCGCTTCTACGGGGCGAAGTTCGTTGTCCAGATTCACGCCCAGCGTGACGGAAGACATCGTCTGTATTTTTTCGGAGAGCTTGGGCAGTTCGCCGCGCAGATCTTTGAAATTCTGACTGTCGTAGATCCCGCTGATCATTTCCCGCAGCCGCCGCACGCCCGCGGACAGAAAGTCCCGGTCGGGGGAGCAGAACAGCGAATGCAGCACGTCGACACACTGCATGTACACTTCCAGCATCTCGATACGCCAGGCGATCCGGCGCATGTCGTCGTCGTGGGAGATATTGGCCTTCTCCATTTTGCGCAGCGTGTTGGTGAGGGGCAGCAGCGTAGTGTCAAAAGACTCTTCCAGTTCGGGGTAGTCCATGAAATCCTGCAGGATGTCCTGTCGGTATTTGATGACCTCCGCGTCGGGGACCATGTCCAGCATACGCGCGCGGATGTAGCCGCGGCTGTCGTTGCGGATCTGCATGCCGTCCAGGATCATGTCCATGTTCATGTCCCGCTCCAGCAGTTCCTGATTGAACAGCTTGCGGCGGCCGCTTTTGACCTCATGTTCGGTGTTGCGCCCGCGCTCGTAGTCCGGCCACAACAGACTGAACGCAAACTTCTCGTCCATAAGCATTCCTCGTTTCATTTTTAATAAATCAATTATATCATTCCCGGCGGCAAATAGCAAATATACTTAAGTTGGCAATAGATACGCTCGAGTTGACGAAAACGCAAAAATGAATTATAATGTTGACATCATGAGAACTGATTCGGAATTTGCCAAAGAATACCTTTCCGGGTACTGCCGGGACGCGTATGAATATCTGGGAAGCAGACCGGCGGCGGATGCGGACGGCAGGGCGTGCTTTGCCGTATGGGCGCCGAACGCGGTGTCTGTACGCGTTGTGGGCGAGTTTAACGGATGGGGCAGCGGCAGTTGCCCGGGCGACGAGCTGCGGAAAGATGAGAATGGGTTTTACCGTACCGAATTGACCGGCCTGTGCGAAGGCACACTGTATAAATACCGCATTACCGGCGCCGACGGAAGCATCGTATACAAGAATGATCCGTTCTGTTACCGGTCCGAATACCGGCCGGGGACCGCGTCGGTATTGACCGCGCTGCCGGATTATGAATGGAATGATGCCGGATGGCTGGAAAAACGTGCCAACACTGATATTAATTCCGCACCTGTCAATATTTACGAACTGCACGCCGGCTCCTGGCGCCGCGGCCGGATACCGGGTATTGATTACGACAACAACTGGCAGGAAGCCGAACGCCGCCGCGCGGAAGAACCGTTCCTGAACTACCGGGAGCTGGCGGATGAACTGGCCGCGTACCTGGGCGAGCTGAACTATACGCACGTGGAACTGATGCCGGTGTGCGAACACCCGCTGGACGGTTCGTGGGGGTATCAGACCGGCAACTATTATTCGTTGACCTCGCGCTACGGGACACCGGCGGATTTCATGTATTTTGTTGACCGGCTGCACGCCGCGGGGATCGGTGTGATCATCGACTGGGTGCCCGGTCATTTCTGCAAAGACGAATCGTGGCTGACGCGGTTCGACGGCTCGTTCTTATACGAGTACGACGCGGAAAACAAGCGCGAAAATCCGCTTTGGGGTACCGCAAATTTTGATCTGGGCAAAGGCCACGTGAAGAGTTTTCTGATCTCCAACGCGCTGTACTGGATGAAGAAATACCACGTGGACGGACTGCGCGTGGACGCGGTGGCAAATATTATTTACTACGACTACAACTGTATGCACCGCGACCGGCCGGTCAACGCATTCGGCGGCAACGACAATCCCGAAGGCATCGCGTTCCTGCGCGAGCTGAACGCTGCCGTACATGCGGAAGTGCCGGGGGCAATAACGGTTGCGGAAGACTCCAGCACATACCCGGGCATCACTGCGCCGGTGTTTGCCGGCGGACTCGGCTTTGATCTGAAGTGGGATATGGGCTGGATGAACGACACGCTCAAATACTTGAGCGAACCGCCCGAGCGGCGCCGCTACATCCATAACAAATTATCGTTTTCAATGATGTACGCTCATACGGAACGATTCCTGCTGAGTGTTTCCCACGACGAAGCCGTACACGGCAAACGCACGCTGCTGGACAAAATGTACGGGCCGCTGCCGGACAAATTCCTGCAGCTACGCTCGTTCCTGGTATATATGTTGACGCACCCGGGCAAAAAACTGCTGTTCATGGGCAGCGAGTTCGGGCAGATCATGGAATGGCGCTATTATGAGGCGCTGGAGTGGAAGATGCTGCTGTATCCGCCTCACGGCCGGTTAAAAGAGTTTACCGCGGCGCTGAATAAGTTTTATCTTAGCGAACCGGCGCTGTACGCGGGGGACTACCGCGACAGCGGTTTTTACTGGATCGACGCGGACGATGCGGAAAGAAGCGTGTATTCTTATGTGCGCTCTGTGTCCGGAAACGACCGTGACTTCCTGCTGATCGTGCTGAACTTTTCACAAAACGATTACCGTGACTATTGCCTGGGCGTGCCGCGGTTCTGCGATTACCGCACGGTGTTCACCTCGTTTGACGCCGGCACGAAGAGCGCTCGACAGTTCAGGCCGTTGCCCTCCGGGCGTTCGGGGCAGCCGTTTCACGTAAAACTGGAATTGCCCGCGTACGGCGCGGTGATACTAAAACCGTTTTTCAGCTATTGAGAGCTGACAAAAGATAAACCCGCTGCGCGAGACCGTGCGGCATAAATACTCAAAAGGAGTGACCGGACAATGATCCACAAAAACATGGTAGCGCTGATCCTGGCAGGCGGCCAGGGCAGCAGACTGGGGGCAATGACCCGCCAGGTCGCCAAACCCGCGGTACCGTTCGGCGGCAAATACCGCATCATCGATTTCGCGCTCAGCAACTGTTCCAACTCGGGCATCGATACCGTGGGCATATTGACGCAGTACAAGCCGCAGCAATTGTCCTCCCACATAGGCATCGGCACGCCGTGGGATCTGGACCGGGTGCACGGCGGCGTGGCGATATTGCCCCCGTACATGAGCGAAGCGGGCGGCGACTGGTACAGCGGCACCGCTAACGCCGTATATCAGAACCTGGGCTTCCTGGATCAGTTCGATCCGTCGTACGTGCTGATATTGTCCGGCGACCACATATACAAAATGGATTACCGCAAGATGCTGGATGCGCATATTGCCGCCGGCGCGGACGCCACCATTGCCGTGATCGACGTGCCATTGGAGGAGGCCTCGCGCTTCGGTATAATGAACACCGACGGCACCGGCCGGATCACAAGTTTCGACGAGAAACCCGCTCAGCCCAAGAGCACGCTGGCATCGATGGGCATATATATTTTTTCCTACGCTAACCTGAAAAAGCATCTGCAGGACGACGCGCTGGATCCGGATTCGGACAACGATTTCGGCAAGAACATCATACCCGCGATGCTGGCGGCAGGTGAGAACCTGCAGGCGTACCGCTTTGAGGGCTACTGGAAAGACGTGGGGACCGTGCAGAGCTTCTGGGAAGCCAATATGGACCTCCTCAAGGCGGACAACGAAGTCAAACTCTTCCAAAATGACTGGAAACTCTACACTGAGACAGCTTCGATCCCGTCACAGTACATCGGCGCGGACGCCAAGCTCACGGACAGCCTGATCTCCGAAGGCTGTGTGATACTGGGCGAGGTAGAACATTCGGTCATTTTCCCGGGCGTGAAGATCGGCCGCAACGTGCGCGTGGTGGACTCGATCATCATGGAAGATTGCGTGCTGGAGGACAACGTTATCGTCAACAAGAGCATCCTGCTAACCGGCGTCACGGTGAAGGCCAACAACGTGGTGGGCAACGGCGCGGATATTGCCGTTATCGACGAGGGCCGCGTGCTGTCCGGCAGCGGTTTTGTGACCTGAGGTGACTACCATGAGAGATTATATGGCAATTCTGAATCTGGCGGAAAACGAGAATGACATCCGGGCATTGACCACGAACCGGCCCATAGCGTCCATACCCATCGGCAGCCGCTACAGAGTGGTGGACTTCATGTTGTCCAACCTGGTCAATGCGGGCGTACGCAACGTGGGCGTGTTCACCGAGAGCAACTCCCGCTCCCTCGCGGACCATCTGGGCACCGGCAAGCCCTGGGATCTGAACCGCAAGATCGACGGACTGTTCCTGTTCAACCACGGCCTCTGCAACCTGATGTACACCGATTCGAAGCTGATCAAGAACAACATGGAATACATCTACCGCAGCAAAAGTAAAGACGTGATCCTGAGTTCTTCGTACATGGTGTGCAATATGGATCTGACCGCTGTGGCCGAAGCCCACGAAGCCTCCGGCGCGGATATCACCGTGGTGTATACGCACACAGATAAAGCAGACACAGATTTTTCCAACTGCTTTACGCTCAATATCGATCCCGCCACCGGCGAGATCACGGGTGCCGGCAAAAACATCGCGGTAGGCAAAGATGCGGATATCTGCATGGAGATATTCCTGATGAAAAAAGAGCGGCTCACGGATTTCATATACAAGAGCACTTCGCTTAATTCGGTGGGCAGTTTCTATAATCTGATCTTCGATCAGCTGGGCGTGCTGAAATTCAACGCGTACCGCTTCGACGGATACGTATCCTGCATCAATACCGTGTCATCATATTTCAAGAGCAACATGGATATGCTGGATCTCGACGTCAGTTCAGAGTTGTTCCGCAATTCGGACCGTCCGATATTCACGAAGATCAAGGACGAGCCGCCGACGCTGTACGTAAAAGGCTGCAAAGTGGGGAACTCGCTGATCGCGGACGGCTGCCGAATCGAAGGCACCGTGACCGATTCGCTGCTGGGCCGGTACGTGGACGTGGAAGAAGGCGCCGTAGTAGAGAACAGTATTATCCTGCAGAATGTGCGCATACATAAAAACGCGCGGCTGTCGCATGTTATTATTGACAAAAACGTCGATATAGACGAAAATACAGTGTTGAAGGGCAACGAGTTCTTCCCGCTGGTCATTGAGAAGCGGAACCTGCTGCGTTGACCCCGGACCGCCGCGGCGACATTGCGTTTAAAATGCCCGCTGCCCGGCGAGCTTACGGCAGTATGCCGGAACATGAAAGGATCATGAAATGAAAGTTCTGTTTGTAACGACCGAGATCAGGCCCTTCAGTAAGACGGGCGGTCTGGCGGATGTATCTTTTGAGCTGCCGATGGCGCTGAAAAAAGCCGGCGTTGACGTCCGCGTCATCACGCCCAAATACGGCGATATCCCGGAGGAATACCGGATGCAGATGATCCCGTTGTCCTCGTTCGGAGTAACGGTGGGCTGGCGCAACCAGTATTGCGGCCTCCAGTATCTGTCTTACGAAGGTCTGCCGGTGTATTTCGTTGACAACGAATACTATTTCAAACGTCCCGGCTGCTACGGCTATTACGACGATGGCGAGCGCTTTGCGTATTTCTGCCGCGCGGTGATGGAGTCCGTGGTGCACATGGACGACTTCTATCCGGATATCATTCACTGCAATGACTGGCAGACGGGCATAATCCCGCTGTACCTGCGCGACGTGTATTATCAGAGGCCCGAATTCAAGCGCGCCGCCGCGATCTTCACGATCCATAACCTGAAGTATCAGGGCGTGTTCGCACCGTCCGTGCTGGAAGATCTGCTGGGACTGAACTACGGATATTACAACGATGAAAAACTTAAATTCCGCGACGGCGTGTCTTTCATGAAAGCGGGCATCGTGTTCGCGGACAAGGTG
>JAFZSK010000033.1 GCA_017620915.1 Clostridia bacterium
AGAAAAGATACAACGGATTAAAACCGGATCTGCTGCCGCAACTAATAAAAATCGCGAAACAACAACTTACACTGCTTGAAGCTGCCTAAAACAATGAACTGTGCAGGATCGAAATTTACACACAAAATTGGACTTGACTTTAAAAGGAGGCTCAATTAGCCAAAAAATGAAAATGAAAACCCGCAAAAATAAACAAAAACCGCGGGTAGACCGGGTTTTTGTTTATTTTGACAGTAAAACAGCCTGAAGAATGGGCGAGAGACGAAAACCGGCCTCCTATTACTTGACTAGCACGGTTTTGACATTTTTCCCGGCCAGCGCGTCGCGGATCGCGCGGTTAGTGTCGGCGACGGGGTAGGTCGTTGCCAGCGCACGGATCAGCGGCTGCGTATCCGGGTGCGCGGCCAGGAAGGCCAGGTAGTCATTGACGTCGATCATCGAATACTGGGACGATCCGATCAGGCGCAGCGCCTTGAACGTTATCAGCTGGGGCTGGAGGTCAACGGAGCCGGAGTTGCTGTATTGACCCGGGATCAGGTACATGCCGCGGTTGCGCAGGACGTCGATGCCGAGGGGCACGGCCGCGGGGGCGCCGGATGCTTCGAAGCAGAGGTCAACGCCCAAACCGCCGTTTTCGGCCTGCAGCAGCGCGCGGATATTGTCAATACCGTCCCGTTCGAGGCTCAGCACTTTGTCTGCGCCAAGCTTTAACGCCAGCCGCTCTTTGTCGGGGTTCGGGCGCCCGGTCACGGCGTAGATGCGTCTGACGCCCAGCATGCGCAGATACAGGATCGCGAAGCAGCCTACGGGACCGAGGCCCTGCACTACGGCGGAAGTCGCGGCGTCGGGGACAAAGCCGGCCTGCGCGCCGAGGCGGAACGCGTGGATCGCGGTGGGACCGGGGCAGGCGAAGACGGCCACGGCCAGCGGATCGATGCCCTCGGGGATCTTGACGAGGTTGGTGAGGGGGGTGAAATTGACCTCCGCGTAGCCGCCGTACAGGTAGGGCGGAACGTCAACGCTGCCCTCGTTGGTGACCTGCATATTGACGCAGTTGGCGTCGTCGCCGGACTTGCAAAGCAGGCAGTTCCCGCACGGCACCGCGATGTCCGCGATGACGTTGTCGCCGATCTTCAGCCCGTATTTCGCCGCTTCCGCGGGGTCGCAGTCGTCCAGCCGCCCTACGAACTCGTGCCCGATTATGCTTGGCGCGCCCACGGCCAGGGTGCCGCGGGTGATATGCAGATCCGTGCCGCATACGCCGCTGGCGATCAGCTGGCTGCGGCCGTATCCCGCCGGGGCGGGCAACACGTCGAATTCACGTATTTCAAACGCCTGCTTCGGACCTCTGAAGACCGCGGCAACGGCAGTATTTTTCAAATCGTTCATTTTTTCCGTCCTTTCCGCCGCTACTCCACGCGGCAGTCGAAGTATTGTTCGTATTTTTTGCGGGCGGCGTCGATGACGTCCGCTCCGGGCGGCGGCGTGTTTTTGTACGCGTAGTCAATGCCCAGCGCCGCGTATTTTCCGCTGCCCAGCCGGTGGAAGGGGAGCAGGTCGACGCTGCCCGCACCCGCGGCAGTCAATTGCGCGCAGATCTGTTCGATGGCGGCAATATCGGTATTGACTCCCGGGATCAACGGGATCCGCACCCGTACCGGCTCGCCCGCCGCGAGCAGCCGGGTCAGATTGTCCCGGATCAGCGAAAGGTCGCCGCCGAGCAGTTCCCGGCAGCGCTGTTCGTCGCCGGTCTTGTAGTCGAAATAAAACGCCTGCACGTGGCCCAGGAACGGCTCAAAATATTGCCAGCGCACGCAGCCGGCGGTGTCAATGACCGCGGGCACGCCGCGCGCTTCCAGCGTCCGCACCAGCACCGCCGCGACCGCACTCTGCAAAAGCGGTTCGCCGCCGCTCAGCGTCAGACCGCCTCGCTGCGCGGCCGGAGTGCCGTCGTTCAGACCGTAAAATTCCAGGTCTTCCAGCACTTCCGCCGCCACGTCGTCAACGCTCCGCCGCCGGCCGTACGAAACGCGCTTATCCGCCTGGGGGTAAACGAGTGTCTGCGGGAGCGGCGAGATGTTTTCCGGGTTGTGGCACCAGGGACAATGTAAATTGCACCCCTTCAGAAACACCGTTGTCCGGATACCGGGTCCGTCTCCCGTTGAAAAGTGCTGGACGCAGGAGACGTTGAGGAGATCGTTCGCCCCGCCGTCCGGGCCGCGTTTTGACGCCTCTGCCGCCATCGCGCTCACAGCTCCTCGTGCTGCGTGCGGCTCAGGATGTCCTCCTGTACTTCGCGCGCCAGCGTCACGTACAGCGCCGAGAAGCCCGAAACGCGCACCACCAGCGACGGGTAGTTCTCCGGATGCTCCATGGCATCCTTCAGCGTCTCGCGGGACGTGGAGTTGATCTGGATCTCCTGGCCGCCGCGCTCGAAGTACACGCGGATCAGTTTGAGCAGTTTTTCGCGCTTGCCGTCGACGAAGGCAGAGGGGGTGAATTTCTGGTTGACCACGGTGCCGCAGGCGCAGTTGGAGTAGTCGGGTTTGGAGACGCTGAGCAGCGTTGACGTCACGCCGCGCGTGTCGCAGCCGTAGGTGGGTGACGCGGCGTCGGAGAGCGGCCGGCCGGCCAGACGTCCGTCGGGGGTGGCGCCGAGGCCGGCGCCTGCGTAAATATTGGAGATATTGGCCGCCATGGCGGTGTAGTAGCCGCCGCCGTCATTGGTGCGGTAGTTGCGGAACAGGTCGGAGATGTACTGCGTGTACCAGACCGCGTATTTGTCGACGAACGGGTCGTTGTTGCCGTATTTCGGCGCGGCCAGCGCCTTCGCGCGCAGTTCGGGGTAGTGCTCGTAATTGTCCTTCAGCGCCGCGGCGAATTCGGACAACGTCACCGCTTTCTCCTCGAACACCAGCTTTTCGATGGCGGCCAACGAGTCGCTCACGGTGCCCACACCCATCAGCGCGGCCCCGTGCACGGACGGGTATTTCGCGCCGCCCATGTTGATATCCAGCCCGCGGTCAATACAATCCTGGCAGAAGCACGACATAAACGGCATGGTCTGGTTCTCGGGATCCGGTACGAACGCCGCGGCGCGCGTGGCATTTACGTAGTCTTCCACCGCTTTTTCCAGCTGTTTTTCGTATCTTTTCATGAATTCTGCCATGTCGGCGATATCGTCGTCGGGTTCGAGGAACAGTTTTTCCAGGTAGTTGATCGGGTCGAAGCGGCCGTCGGACCAGGGCGGCTGCTGGCCCTGCATGAAGTTCTCGATGCAGCCCACCATGCAGTAATTGCGCACATCCTCCTCGGCGTAGCCGTAGCGGCGGAGGGCGGCCATGTTGACCGCGTCGTTCATCAGCGCGGGGTAGCCCAGGCCGGTGCCGATGACTTTCAGGCATTCATCCAGGAACGCGTCGGGGGTGCCGGGGGCAATGCGCGCGGACAGGTTCGGACCCGGCATATTGACGTCGCGGACCGCGCGGAGGGTGCAGTAGCTGAGTTCGTTGACCGCTAGCGCGCCGTCGGTGTCAACGCCGCCGATGCAGATATTGACCACATCGTCGCCGCCCCGGAACCGTGTCTCGCAGATCTTGGCGAATGCGTTGGCCAGCAGCGCCTCCGCCTCAGTGTCGGTGGTCTGACCCCGGTTCAGATCGGCGCGGAACAGCGGGTACAGGTACTGATCGATCCGGCCCAGCGCCATGGCGTAGCGCCCTTCGCACACGAAGCAGTGGTGCAGCATCCAGACCAGCTGGAGGCCCTGCGCGAACGTCTGCGGCGCCCCGCGGGTCAACGCCTCGCAATTCGCCTTTATAAACTCCAGCCGCCCTTTATCGTAGCCTTCCGCTGCCGGATCGCCGTTCCGCAGCCCGCGGAGCAGCTCGTCCGTCTTTGCCGCGTACTGCCGGAACTTTTCGATGAGCGCCTCGAGCGTTATTGCCATACTGTCGAGAAAATCGACTTTTTGCGGCTCATTTTGATGCGTTTGCTTCGATTCGTTGATCTTTTGCAACAGGCCCGGAATGCCCGTCTCCACGGCGGTGCGGTAATCGGGGGCGTAGTGGTCGCTGTTGTTGGCGAACCAGCGCTCCGGAAATTCGGCGGCATATTTGGCCGCGGCGGCGTTCTGCGCGTCGTCGGGGACAACGAACATCGGCCGTAT
Organism: Clostridia bacterium; assembly: GCA_017620915.1. Lineage (GTDB taxonomy): Bacteria > Bacillota > Clostridia > UBA1212 > UBA1255 > UBA1255. Next base: position 4,169 of record JAFZSK010000033.1, read on the forward strand.
GCTGCCCGCTATCAGGTCGTTTTTATAGATATACGCGCCGGGCTCGGTGAACAGGGAGCGTATTGCCAGCGCGCGCCGGACGGTAGTGGACAACGCCGGATCTGCCGCGCCTTTTTCGTACCCGCTTACGCGGAAAATGTCCGGACGGAACTGGCCGTCAGGCTTATTTTTGAACTCGGCCTTCAGGCCGGCGGTGGTGTCGATCTGTTGTGAAGAGAAAAGCATAGTGATCTACTCCCCTGGTTTATTAAGGAACACTCCGGTCTCCCCGTCGATCTCCGCGATCTTCACCGCGATCGATTCGGCGCGCGAAGTGGGAACGTTTTTGCCCACGTAATCCGCACGGATCGGCAATTCCCGGTGACCCCGGTCGATCAGCACCGCAAACTGCAGCGAGCGCGGCCGGCCGAGGGAGAAAATGGCGTCCATTGCCGCCCGGGCCGTGCGGCCGGTGAACAGCACGTCGTCGACCATTATCACGGTCTTGCCCGAGATGTCGAAGGGGAGGGACAGGGGGGCAGGGTGCATTGCCGCTTTGCGCGCGGGGTCAATATCGTCCCGGTGCAGCGTTACATCCAGCTCCGCCACGGGCACGTTCACGCCTTCGAAGCGGGCAATATTGTCGGACAACATCCGCGCCAGCGGCACGCCCCGCCGCCGGATGCCCAGCAGTACAAGGTTTTCCGCGCCGCGGTTGCGCTCTGCGATCTCGTGGGTGATGCGGGCCAGCGCGCGCCGCACCGCTTCTTCGTCCATCAGCATTAGTGTGTTGCCTCCGTTTCGCGTTTGGGCCGGGCGATCAGCGAGAGCACCGCCGCGGCGAGCCCGCCGATCATAATAATGCCGGCAGTCACGATCAGCGGCACCGCCCAGCCGGGCAGCCCGAACTGCAGTTTCGATTCGTCCCGGGTGATCGCCGGCGCGTTGGGCACGGGGACAGACCCGTCCGCCGCCCCTTCGGGAAGGGCGCCGGCCTCGCTGACGATCACGGTCAGCACACGTTCGGTGGTGTTGCCCGTGAGGTCGGTGGCGGTCAGCGTCAATTTATGCTCGCCCGCCTGCAGTCTCCCGTACCGGTCCAGCGCATTTTTGCTCCAGAGATAGAGCGTTTCGACGTCATCTTCGTTGTCCGTCGCGGCCACGTTCATCGTGGCGTAGGTGCCGGCGGGGGCGTAGAGAGTGTCGGTGTTAACCAGGAGCTGCGGCGGCTCGGTGTCCCGCGGCCGGACCGTCAGTGTGAGGCGCTTCTCTGCGCGCTCGCCGAAGGAGTTTTCGGCCTCCAGCACCAGCGTGTACGGACCGCCTTCCACGGCTATTCCGTTTTCGTCAACGCCCGGCGTGCCTTCCCAGCGCGCCGTCACTTCCAGATCGCGTTTTTCGAAAGCGTCGTACGCGGAGTATTCGCCCAGCATGAACGGTTTGTCCGCGGTCTGATCGAGCTTGTCCGGACCGTTATAATGCAGTTCCGGTTTGCCCGCGGCGCCGTCGACCAGGATGATCTGAATGGAGTCCAGATAGACCGGCGCGTTGTCGGACACGGGTTCTTCCCCGGTATAACTGGTGATGACGCGGCGGAAGTTAATAGAGAACTTGCCGAGCCGGCCGTTTTCGATACCGAGGTCGGACAGGGACTGGTCTGTGGCAATATTGATGCCCTCCGGTCCGAACGCGAATTCGGTGAATTTGCCGCGCTCGAAGCCGGCAACGGAGTAGCGCCCGATGTTGGTCTCGCCGCCGTCAATAGCAATGCTGATCGCCCGCACGTCGTCCGGCAGGTACGCGCGGACCACGATCTGCTCGATGCCGTACGCGGATATATTGTAGCTTGAATAGTCGAATTCGCAGCCCGCGCCGTCTGCGCCGGAGAGGACAATAACGTTGCCCTCCGCGCCCTTGGCCCCCGCCTGCTCCGCTTCCGCGGCGCTGATCTCGCGGATCTCCGTGTCGGGGTAGGAAGAATTGGCCGCCGCGTTGCCGCCGCCGACCATGCAGTATTCGGGCAATTGTGCCGCGCTCGACGCCGCAACGCGCGCGTGAGAGGGAGACAGTATTGCCCCCGCCAGAATCGCCAGTATCGCCAATATCACTATGAAAATGCTCTTTTTCATCGCGGTCACCTCAGCATAATGCTCCGGATGGAGTCGATCTCTTCCTGCGTGATCCCGATGGATTTGAGGAAATTGACGGTCTTGTCGCGGAAAGTCTTGCCCTCGAACGTTTTGATGTACGCGATCGTGGGTTCGTAATTGGTATCGAGCATCGTTTTGACGGGCGTTTTGTCCGCGCTGCCGGAGTAGGACAGGAACGACATCTCGTAGTCGCGGCGGATCATGTCTTCGGGCACGCCCAGCAGGCCCAGGAGCAGCAGTGCCAGCGTGCCGGTACGGTCGCGGCCGATGGCGCAGTGGAAGTAGACCGGGTAGTTGGCCTCGTCGGCGAACACGCGGATCTCATCCGCCAGCGCGGGCTGCTTTTCTTCTTCTTTGATGCCGAGGTAGAGGGGGGCGCTGATGTTGATGTAGTTGACGTCAACACCCAGCGGCGAGTGTTCGCCTCCCGCTCTGCCTTCGCCCGGCGCGCGCAGGTCCAGGTCGGTGCGGATGCCGAGTTCGGTCAGCATCACGCGGCGGGTATCGGCGTTGGCGCCGTCAACGTTGGCGCCCCGGTAGATCATGCCCTGCCGTACGGTCTTGCCGCCGGCCGCGCTGTATCCGCCCAGGTCGCGGGTGTTGGACACTTTGGGCACGTCGAGGGTGCGGAAATCGTGGCGCGTGTGGAATTGGAAGATGCCGGACAACACCACGCGATCCGCATACACGGCCTCCACCTGCCAGTAATAATCGGTGTTCACGAGCAGGTCGTCAATATGCACCGACGCCCCCGCCGTCACGTACCGCCGCGTATCGTCCGGATCCAGCGCGGGGGTCAATTCGGCTGCCGCGCCCACCGCGGTCTCGCCGGATTCGGCGGTCTCTGCTGCCGCCGCGGCCTCGTACTTCGCCAGCGCGGCCCGCGGATCTTTGTGCCGCGAAACCACCACGAAGGCGTACAGCGGCTGATCTTCCGTCGCGTAGCTCCACTCGAGGTCAACGCCCGCCGGATAATACATATCCTCGTAATCCCGCAGTTCTTCCGAGCTGCCGGGCGTGTAGTCGCGGCAGAATTCGGCGACAACGGCGTTGGCTGTGGTTATCTGTTTCCCGTCCCCGGGCACGCCGGCAACGATCTGCCGCTTTTCGCACCCGGCGAACAACGCGCACAGCATGACCGCCGCCATCACAGCGGCAATTGCCCTCCGCGCCCGATATTTCTTCCGTCCGTCCATAACGAACCTCCTTGGTTACTATAAATATTCTACAACATATATGATATTAATTCAAGGCGCTTCGCGGGGAGCCGGCGGGATTTTGCCGGGATCTTGCTGCTGTCTGGCCGGAGTTTGGACAAACGTTTTATTTATAGGCGGTTTTATACCATGCATGGCGCCTTCTCGGACAATTAGCAGCAATTGTATGTTTAAAAGTTGGATTATTACGAACAATCTTTGGCAATTTATACCAGATTGGGCGCCTTCTCTCATGCCACTGGCTCCATCAATCAAGTGAAGGTAGGACAATTATTCCATTTAAAGGGCTTGTTATACTATAATGATGGAGCTGGTGTAGACAATATCGAAAGAACTAGGCGGTTTTATACCATTTTATGGATAATCCGATTTTTAAAATGAGCGAGACCTCTCTAATACTGGTATTAAATCGTTTGCTTTGATCTGTTTATACCAAAATCGGCCCAAAAAACGAGCGAGAATGCGGAGCGGCCGAGCAAGACCCGGCCGCGAATCGAGTTAGAAGGAGCGGCCTCCGCATTGAGCAAGAATAATCGGCCGCAAGGATAGAGGTTTTTAACTAGCCTTTCGGCTGATCAGCCGTTCAGGAGGAATAAGTCCGCGGTCAACGAGGATCGACAACACATCCGGGGCATCAAACGGCATGATCTTGTCCGCTTCGCACGTAATGATCAGATTGCCCATGCCCGCGGTACCGGCGGCGCAGTATCCGTAAATGCGCTTGAAGGCGTTGATCGCGTACTTTTCATTGTCCACCATCCCGAAATGTTCCCAGTAGATCTCTTTACGTGAACGAATGTCCAAAATGGTGAAATCGGGGTGCAGCGTATGGCCTCCGACGATCAGCGGGCATTCGTATTTGTATGGAATACCCTCGTCGAACAGAATGTCGGCAATCATCCGCTCGGACTTTGACCGGACTTTTTCGCCTCGTTTGGTGGTGAACTTTTTTTCTTCTTCATAATAGTCAAAGTATTCGTACTTCCGGTTTTGCCATTGGTCGATAAACTGTTCATCAGTCACTATGATGGGCGTTGCCAGCGCACGCACAACGGGGGCGATGCTATCATATACTTCGTCTGCCTTTATTGTCGGCATATGATCAATTATATATCCTTCGCCATGTTCGAGGGCCGCCAGCTCATCTTCCGCCGACCGCAATACTTTCTCGACATACTTTTTCTGCGCAAGCTTTCGCACCAGCTCGCTGCTTTCTCCTTTGCAGGAGAGATAGGAACCATTACTGTCTCTGCTTGATTTTCGGCAATAAAACCGCGGCTTGTTGCCATCTATCTTGATCCGCAATTGACCTTCCGGCGCATTCTTCAGCTGCGCCAGCGCCTTCTTTATAAGTGCGGACAATTCTGCCTTTCTTGACTCTATCTCTTCAATGAATTTCATAGACATTTCCTCGCTTTCTTCTTGTTTGGCGAGCTCCGGAGCGTACCGAAGCGACCATTCTGCCGGCAATTATGCCTATGCTTCATGCCTGCGTCAACATATTTCCCGGGAAATGGCATGTGCGACGTTTTGAAAATTATTTGTAGTTTATCTCGCGCTTTTACGGTCAATTTCTTTGTCTTTAATACTTTTCATTTACCTACTTGTATGCAGGTTATTAGATTGTTGCTTTCACGCGGCCGGATTTTTGTTTTAGGGCGAAGGCCGCTCCTTCCGATTCGATTCGCAGCCGGTTCTTGTTCGGCCCTTCCGCGATCTTGCTCATTTTTCAGGCCTGTTTTGGTATAAAATGACGAGTGACACCGTTCTTTATACCAGTTTTAAAAAGCTCTCGCTCATTTTGACAATCGCAAAATCTAATAACTGGTATAAAACAGTTAGACTACAATTAATTAATCCCATGTCAATCATGTAAATATGGTATAAAACGGTCTTTAAATGAAAAATATATCCTTGCTTCGTTTGATAGACGGAACCAAATCTACGAGAGAAGGCGCCCAAACTGGTATTATTCGTCAAAGAATCTCCGTTTTTGTCCGGCAGAAGCATATAGTTAATACCTTGAATTGCCCGAGAAGGCGCCCGGCATGGTATTAAACGGCTTAAGGGAGGCTTTTTTGTCCGAACTCCGGCCAGACAGCAGCAAGATAACGCCCCGGGATTTGCAATTTCCCTCTGCCCAATATAAAATATACTATACTAAGAAAGGACGTGGTCGTTGTGCCCGACAAATTTACGATCGACGGCAATCTGTTCGCGGTAGCCGAGCCTCACGCGGCGCGGAACGAATTCGCAGCGCGCAGGAGGCGGAACGCGAAAGATGAAGCCGAATTGCCGACGTACGAAGCCGCGGCGAAGCTGTTGCCCGAGCCGGTGTGGGAGGGCAGAGAGGATGTTGTCCGCGCGTACCGGAAGGCGTGGCAGCTGGCGTTCGGGAACCTGCGCAAAGCGCGGGCGGAAGCCGGGTTTGTGTCGGATTTTATTGACACCGCGTTCAACGGGTTCCTGTTCATGTGGGATTCGTCCTTCATCGTGATGTTCGGGAAATACGGCGCGGCGGCGTTCAACTTTCAGCAGACGCTGGACAACTTCTACGCCCACCAGCACCGCGACGGCTTCATCAGCCGGGAGATCAACGAAATTGACGGCCGCGAACAGTTTGCCCGCGACGATCCCGCCTCCACCGGGCCCAACATCATGCCCTGGGCGGAATGGGAATATTATCAGACCACCGGCGACGCCACGCGTCTAGGCAAAGTGTTCGACCCGCTGCTGGCGTACCACCGCTGGCTCTGGCTGAACCGCTCCTGGCAGGACGGCACATACTGGAGCTGCGGTCTCGCGTGCGGCATGGACAATCAGCCCCGCGCCGCCGCGGAATTTGACCCCGCCATGTCCCACGGCTTCATGAGCTGGATCGACACGTGCGCGCAGCAGTATCTGAGCGGGCGGATATTGACCGGGATGGGCAAACTGCTGGGCCGGGAGGACGAAACAGCCTGGCTCGCGGAAGAGGCGGAGTTCCTGAAGCGCGTGATCAACGACACGATGTGGAGCGCCGCGGACAATTTCTATTACGACCGCCGCCGCGACGGCTCGCTTTCCGGGGTCAAGACCGTCGGCGCCTACTGGACGCTGCTGGCGGGGCTGGTGCCGGAGGAGCGCCGGGCGGCATTTATCGAGCATCTGGACGATCCGAACGAATTCAACCGGCCGGTGCGGGTGCCGACGCTGTCCGCGGACGATCCGCACTATCAGCCGGACGGCGGCTACTGGCTGGGCTCGGTATGGGCCCCGACCAATTATATGATACTGAAGGCACTGGGCAACATGGGCACGCCCCGCGCGGAGCAGCTCGCCCGGGAGATCGCGCGGAATTACGTGGACAACGTAGTTGACGTCTTCGAACGCACCGGCACGCTGTTCGAGAATTACGCGCCCGAACACCCCGATCCCGGCTGCCCGGCGAAGGCCGATTTTGTGGGCTGGACCGGGTTGGCGCCGATCTCCGTGCTGTTCGAGTACGTGTTCGGCATCCGGCCCGAGGCGCTCAAAGACCGCATCGTCTGGCACGTGGACCTGACCGAAGCCCACGGTATCCGGCGCTATCCGTTTAAAGGCGGCAGTGTGACGCTGTTAGCCGGGGGACGGACCCGCGCATCGGAACTGCCGGAGTTCACGCTGGAGAGCACGGTGCCCGTGGATGTGGAGATCCATGTCGCGGGGCAGGTATTGACCCGGCATCTGGAGGGAGCAGGAAAATGAAGCAGAAAGCGAAAAACCGAATTAATCGTAATATTGTCCGCGCGGCGGCGAACGTGCTGGCGTGCGTGTGTGTGACGGCGGCGTTGACCGCGTGCGGCAGCGGCGGCAACGGCAGCGAAAGCGGCAAAAAGGAGGAGATCAAAGTGACGACCCTCGAAAATCTGACGGCGGCGGAGTATTACAAAAACGGCTACACCGCGAATTACGTGGCGGGCATCGACCAGTTCGAGCGCACGTTCGACGGCAACGCGGGCGAAAAGACCGACAAGCAGCGCGACGTGGGCATCTTCTACTTCTGCACGCTGGGCCAGCACGGCGGCGAAAAGATCGTCAACGTCACCGAACTCCTCACGCAGGAAAACGGCAAGGAGCTGATGTTTTATTCGGACAACGACGTTGCCCCCTCGGGCAGCGGCGTGTTTTTCTGGGGCGAACCGCTGTGGGGATACTACAACTCCTCCGACAGCTGGGTCATCCGACGCCACCTGGCGCTTCTCACGGAAGCGGGCGTGGACTTTCTTGTATTCGACACTACCAACGCTGTGACCTACGACACCGTAGTGTCCAAGATCATGAACGAGTGCATCAAAATGCGTAACGAAGGCTGGACGCCGCCCGGACTGGTGTTCTACACCAACGCGTACTCCCACCGGGTGATCACGCATCTGTACAATTCATATTACAAAAAAGAAAGTCTGAAGGACGTCTGGTACTACCTGGACGGCAAACCGCTGATCATCGGCAACATCAGCGCCGCCGCCGACCAGCGGGAAGTCCGCAGCCGCGAGAAAAATTACGTTTCGTCGGAACTGCCGGACGAGATCCTGAACTATTTCACGTTCCGCAATTCCCAGTGGCCCAGCGAAGCATACGATGAGAACGGCTTCCCGTGGATCGAGTGGTCGTATCCCGCGCCGGTGCACAACGGCATAATCAGTGTCTCGGTGGCCAGCCATCCCGCGCTGCCCATGTCGTTCTCCGTAACCCGGGGCGACAAAAACTGGGGTCGCGGCTGGAACGTCAACACCAAACAGAACGAACCGGACAAAGCATACGAAGGCCAGTTCTTCCAGGCGACCTGGGACGTGGCGCTCACGGAGGACCCGCGCATCGTGTTCGTGACGGGCTGGAACGAGTGGACCGCGGGCAAAATGCAGTACGACGGCGAATGGGCCATGGTGGACCTGTGCAATATGGAGTTCTCCCGAGACGCCGAGATGATGAAGGGCGGCTACAACGACGCGTTCTACATCCAGCTGGCGCAGAACATCCGCAAATATAAGGATGTGGAGATCCCTGCCGGCGCGCAGTTGAAGTCTGACCCGGTCACGGTGCCGATGACGGCGGATCTGTCCGTCTGGGACAACGTGGAGGCCGTTTTCCGCGACCCGATCGTGGTCAACAAGGCCCGCTCCAGCAAGGGTGCCGTGCTTTCGCTGAGCTACACGCAGGCGGCGGCGCGCAACAATGTGACCGAGATGCGCGTTGCCCAGGACGCGGACAATTTCTACTTTATGCTGAAGGCGACGGAGGATATCGTCCTTCGCGAAGCCGGGGATCAGGGCTGGATGAACCTGTTGATCGGCACCGGCGAAGTGGAGAATAAAGGCTGGGAAGGGTACGAGTTCGTGATCGGCCGAGGCGAGGCCGGAGAAGGGAAACTGACCGTGGAAAAGCTGCGCGCCGACTTCACTTCCGAGGCGGCGGGAGAGGCGGAGTACCGCGTTGACGGCAGCGTGATGCAGGTCAAAGTCCCGCGTGCGGCGCTGGGCATTGCCTCGGACGTGAACCGTTTCTATTTCAAACTGGCGGACGGTATTGACGAGCCCGCCGACATCATGGACTACTACGTTTCGGGCAAATCCCTGCCGCTGGGCCGCCTGAGCTTCCGCTACCTCGGCTAACTTTTTTGAACATGGGGACAGACCCGTGTTCAACGTTTTTTGAACAAAGGGACAGACGCAATGACAGCGAAGGACGTTATGAAGCGCCTGCTCAGCCTGACCAGAAAGGCGGTGCAGGACTACGATATGATCAAAGAGGGAGCCCGGGTGTGCGTGGGGTTGTCCGGGGGCAAGGACAGCATGACGCTGCTGGCGGTCCTGGCCCAGCTGCGGCGGTTTTATCCGAAGCGGTTCGAGCTGCAGGCGGTGCACGTGTCGCTGGGGTTCAAGGGTGTTGACAACACGCCGCTCCGCGCCTTCTGCGAAAGCCTGGAGGTGCCGCTGGAGGTCGTTGACACCCAGATCGCCGAGATCGTTTTTGACGTCCGGCAGGAGCACAACCCCTGCGCCCTCTGCGCCAATCTCCGCCGCGGCGCGCTGAACTCCACCGCCAAATCGCTGGGCTGCGACGTCGTGGCCCTCGCGCACCACAAAGATGACGTGATCGAGACCGCCATGCTCAGCCTGTTCTTCGAAGGCCGCTTCTACTGCTTCGAACCGGACACCTGGCTGGAGCGCGCGGGCGTGCACGTGATCCGGCCGTTCCTGTTCGTGGAAGAGCGGGAGATCAAGCAATACACGCGCCTCGCCGCCGTGCCGGTCGTGGACAATCCGTGCCCCGCGGACCGCAACAGCGAACGCGCCCGGATGAAGCAGCTCCTCCGCGACCTGCCCGTGGACAACGAGATGCTACGCACCAACATCTTCGGCGCGGTAAAACGCGATATTTGGAATAGACCTGAACAGAATTAGAGAATTAGGCCTTTTTCTTGTGTGAATTAGGAAATCGAGGTTTCAGAACCGCTGCGTCTCTTCCTCGGCGATCTCCGCCCAGCGCCAGAGCCGCTGCGGTTCATATTTTACCGTGCTTATATCTTTCAGCAGCATCTCCAGACGCAGATCGTGCGCCCGGGCCGCCGCGATCGTGCGGCGCAGGTCGGCACGGACCGCGTCCTCGTCAAAAGACGGCCCGGCCAGCAGCGCCGGGTTGGGTTTGTTGGACATTATATATTTGTGCGGGAGGTTGGCCGCGAAATGTTCGCGGTCGCTCCACGGACTGCACGAGATCTTGCGGATATTCGGCATTTTGCATATGACGTCGAGGCGGTCGTCCAGCCGGTCGCAGCAGCCGTAGTAGATCGCGCCGAAATGCGGGAACAGGCGCTGCATGTACGGCACCTCAAACTCCGCCGTGATCTGCGGCGACACCGAAGTAAACAGCTGCGCCATTCCGAAGGCCCAGCCGTCGCGGGCCGTGGGGACGTCCCGGTCGCAGTCCGCGGCGGGCAGCGAATCCGAGAATGTGTAGGAGCAGTGGCACATGTGGGAATTGACGTCGTACAGCCCCAGGCGGTCGATCTGTGCGATCTCGTCGAGCGTTGCCGCCGTGAGCCGCTCCATTATCGCATGCATCATTTCCGGGCGGTCCATCAGCTCGATGTAGCAGTTTTCCACCCCCATCCACTGGGCGATGAAGTCCCAGAACCCGAGGTGCAGGATGAGGCCCTGCATCCGCACGGGGGCAATACCGTCAAACACGTCCTGCGCCCGCGCGACGATCTCCGCCTCGGCGGCGCGGTCAATACTGATCACCGGCGTTTTGATCTTTTCCACATCTTCCGGGTCGCGGAACTGGTTTACGTAGCGCTGCGACACCACGCTGTTCGTGACGTCCGTGCGCACCAGCGCTTCATGTTCGGCGTGGAGGCCGTAGCCGGTGTTGCCGACGGGGCGGGGGAGCAATATATACGGATTCAGCACCATATCCACGGGCAGCCGCTCCCACTTATATATCTCCGCGCGCAGATGCCACTCCACGCCGCGGAAATACGGGTCCGCCACCGTGCATTTGAGAAAGCCGTCAACGTCCAGCTCATTCCACGGCATCTGATCGATCGCGACCATGGGCTTCAGCATCGTGCCGTCGTTCAGTGCGCGCCACAGCTCCCGCTTCTCACGGTTCCGGTCGCTATTCGCGTATTCCATGTACCGCTCAGCCAGCGTGCGCAGCGTCAAGCGGTCTTCGGCGCGCAGTTCCATATCGAGCTCCTTTATTGACTGAGTTCCGCCTTCGCGGCGATCCGTTCTGCCTCTGCCCGGATCTCGGGATCAATCGTTTCCTTTATCAGCGTCCGCAGGGCGTCAACTGCCCCCGCCCGCCACTCCGCGTCCGGCACAAACGGCCCGTCTTCCGCCTCACCATTTTTGAACAGGGGTCTGTCCCCCGGTTTAAACACGGGTCTGTCCCCGTGTTCAAAAAGGGCCTCCAGGCAGCGGAGCATGCGGACAATGTGGTCGTTGTCCTCGCGGTCCAGCACGTCGTCAATGAAGTCCTTTCCGTCCGCCGCGTTCATCAATTCCAGCGTGCCGTACGGGCCCGAAAAACAGCCCCACGGCCCGCCGCGATCCTCGAGCACTTCGGCGGCGGCAATATTGTCCTTATAAAATATAAAATTCAACATCTGCAGGCCTTCTTCGTCCCGCCCGAACTCGTGCATGCAGTAATCGTGGGAGAGGTGGTCGCAATTGCCCTCGAACACATCGCCGAGGGAGTCGGTGATGCGCACGCACTTGCCGTCAAAACGCTTAAGCGACCGTATTTTCATAGTGTTTCACCCGATTCCGTCAATACTATCACTATTATACATTATAAGTTTTAAGTTTCAAGTCCTGACCACTTTATAGCGCCCTGCGAAGCCGAGTGAATGGCAAAGCATTTCGTTCCCCCGGAAATGCGGCGCCATCACTCGGTTCGCAGTTTGCCATTTGCCTTTTCCCCTGGATCGTGGTATAATATCATTGCCCACGACAGGAACACATCGGTGTTGTGTTGAGCCGGCGAGTTGCTGTTGACCGCGACCGCCGGAGTGCTGCTGCAAGCCGCGTGGGCAGGGACATGTAAGAAAATTTTTGGTCTAAGGAGGTAGAGAAAGATGAAAATTTTCGGAATCGGTTCTGTTGTATTAATGGCGGCAGGGCTGCCGGTGCCTGCGATCGTTGCCATCATTGCCGGTGTACTGCTGCTGATCATCATTGCCGCAGCGTGCTACAAAAAAGCGCCGCCCACGGAAGCGCTGGTCATCACCGGTGCGGGCCATCGCGAACCCAAAGTCATATCCGGTAAAGGAACCGTAGTGATACCGGTGCTGCAGCGTGTCGACCACCTGCTCATGCGGATCATGAAAGTTGACGTCAAGACCCCCCAGACCGGTGTTAAGACCCTGGAAGGCGTGCCGCTCTGGCTGGACGCTGTCGTCACTATTCAGGTGTACGCGAACAGCTCCACCGTGAGCCCCAAAGAGATCGAAGCGGCAGGCTGCAAGACCCGCAAAGAGTTCATCACCATGCGGCAGCAGGCGGCAATTTCCAACTTCCTGGGATATAACGAAGACACCATCAGCGCCAAGGTCAACGACGTGCTGCAGGGCAACCTGCGCGAGATCGTTGCCACCATGACCGTCATTGACGTGCTCACCAAGCGCAAGGAATTCGCGGAGAGCGTCATCGAAAACGCGCGGCCCGATCTGGCCAAGATGGGTCTGGAAGTCGTAACCTTCAACATTCAGGACATTCAGGACGCGGTGGACAACTGCGGCGAGCGCCACGGCGTCGTCGAAGCCATCGGTGTGCAGCGTGAGATGGAAGTCAAGCGCGACGCGGAGCAGGCGCGGGCAACGGCGATGCGCGACATCGAAGTCGCCAAGGCCAACGCCGAACGCGAGACCGCCGAAAAGCGCGCGGAAGCCGAGAAGCTGACCGCCGAGGCCAACACCACCCTGGCCCTCCGCAAAGCCGAACTCAAGGCGCAGGCCGACAAAGCCGCTGCCGATGCCGCGGCCGCCGGTAAGATTCAGGAGCAGCTGCAGGAGAAAGTCCGGAAGCAGGCGGAGGCGGACGTTGCCATCGCCGCTCAGGAGAAAGAGATCCTGCGCGCCGAGAAGGAAGCCGAAGTCAAGCAACGCAAGCTGGACGCCGAGATCCGCAAAAAGGCGGACGCGGACAAATACCAGGCCGAAAAACTGGCCGAAGCACAGAAGTACGCCGCCGAGCAGCGCGCCGCCGCCCAGAAGGTGCAGCGCCAGCTGGAAGCGGAAGCCCGCCTGATAGAAGTCGAGAAGGAAGCGGAGGCAAAGAAAGTTGCCGCCGAAGCTGCCCTGGTGGAAGCTACCAAGAAGGCCGAAGGAATCCGCGCGGTAGGCGAAGCCGAAGCCGCGTCGATCCAGGCGAAAGCGCTGGCGGAGGCGGAGGGTATTGACCGCAAAGCCGAAGCTATGAAGAAATACGGCGAAGCCGCGGTCATCGAGATGGTGATGAAGGCATTGCCGGAAATCGCCAAGAACGTGGCGGAACCCCTCGCACGCGTGGACAAGATCACGATGTACGGCGAGGGCAACAGCGCCAAACTTGTAGGCGACATCGTCAATTCCACCACCCAGATCACCAACGGCATCACCGAGGGCATGGGCATCGATCTGAAGAGCCTGCTTCTCGGCGTGCTGGGCGGAAAGATCGTTGCCGGCAGCAAAGGCAATACCGCGGATGAGCCGGAGAAGAACGATAAGTAATTGAAAACCGCTGCGAAATTTGGTATTATTTAAACGCGGGGCATCCCATGCCCCGCGTTTCGGCAGGGAGGTTCGAGCAGTCATGCGGCGCAGTCATGTAATTTCATTATTCGTAATGTTCGCGGCAGTGTCCGTGTTTATCGTCGTCATGGCGTTTGTCGGCCAGAACCCGAAGCAGAAGATCGCGGCCCCGACGGCAACGAACCCTGTCATCATCGAACCCACGCTCGCACCTACCGAAAGCAATGCGACGTCGACGCCGGCGGCCACAGATAATGTTACCCCTGCACCCACCGAGGAACCGACGGCGGAACCGGTCGTCCGTCCCGTCATCAACCCGTCGGACTTCTACGATTTTTCCACAAAAGAAGCCGAATTCTCTATTTCCAACTCCAGAAAAGTCGAAGATGATCCCGAATCTATGGAATTTACGATCGATCCCGATGTGCTGAAAGTGCTGGACGGGTACGAATACATATATCGCAAGACCGAAGGCCCCGAAAAGACGGTGTACATCACCTTCAATCTGGGCTACGAAGATAAGAACGGCAGCACGCTGAAGATCCTGGATGCACTGGATGCCGCGGGCGTCAAGGCAACGTTCTTTATCTCCAAAAACTATTTTGAAGAAAACGCGGACATCGTTTCCGAGATCATAAAGCGCGGACATCTGGTCGGCACCCGCGGCGACATATTTGCCAAGGGCAGCAGCGGCAACAAGACCGGCATGGTCTACCTCACGCCCGATAAGTTCAGCGACGTCATGTGGAGCATCGAAGAGCTCTACCAGCAGCTGGCCGGCGAGAACACGCGTATGACACTGTACCGCCCCGAAAAGTTCTCGGTGCGCGATCTGGCGCTGGCGGAGGCCCTGGGCTACACGGTAGTGTTCCGGTCGTATTCGTATTACGACTGGGACGATTCGGTCGACCGCAACAAAGCGCTGCGGTCGCTGGAGGACAATACGTGCAGCGGCGTGGTGCTGCAATTGTCCTCGTCGAAGGTCAACTCGCTGATCCTCGGAGACTACATCAACTGGGCGAGAGATAAAGGCTACAGCTTCGCGACGCTGGACGCGCAGGGCAGCTGAGAACAGCGGGAAAGCGAACGGCTGAGAATGGCGGATCAAATGAGCGGAACGGAAAAGAACAATATGATAAAAGGCGTATTGACGGTGCTGGGCAAAGACAGAGTGGGAATTATCGCCGCGTTGTCCGGCATGCTGGCCGAGGCCAACTGCAACATCCTCGACATCAGCCAGACCACGATGGACGACATCTTTACGATGACCATGCTGGTGGACGTCAGTGACGTGAAGGGCGGGTTTGCGCCGCTGGCGCAGGCGCTCAAGGCAAAAGGCGAAGAAATGGGGCTCAGCGTGCAGCTGTGCCATGTCGATATATTCAACGCAATGCATAAGATCTGAGGAGGCAGCGCTTGTTCATATCCACAGACGAGATCATCCAGACAGTCAGAATGATACAGCAGGAGCACCTGGACATCCGTACGGTGACAATGGGTGTGAGCCTGCTGTCTTGCGTTCGCGGGGACGTTGACGAAACCTGCCGCGCGGTATACGACAAGATCACCACCTGCGCCGCCCGGCTGGTGGAAGTGTGCCGCGGCATCGAAGTCGAGCTGGGCATTCCCATCGTCAATAAGCGCGTTGCCGTCACACCCGTCGGCCTGATCGCGCCGCCCGATCCGGAAGGCTGCGTCAAACTGGCGGAAACGCTGGAACGCGCCGCCACAGCGGTGGGGATCAACTTCCTCGGCGGCTACTCCGCGCTGGTGCACAAAGGTTTTACACCGGCAGAGCGCGCGCTGATATCTTCAATTCCCGAAGCGCTGAAGGCCACGCAGAAAGTGTGCGCCAGCGTCAATGTTGCCACCACCAAAGCCGGCATCAATATGGACGCGGTGCGCGAGATGGGGCGGGTGATCAAGCGGGCGGCAATGTTGTCCGCGGACACCGGCGGCTCCTGCTGCGCGCGGCTGGTGGTGCTCTGCAACGCCCCGGAGGACAATCCGTTCATGGCGGGCGCGTTCCACGGCGTCGGCGAACCGGACTGCGTGATCAACGTAGGCGTCAGCGGCCCGGGTGCGGTCAAAGCCGCCATCGAGCACGTGCGCGGCCGGAACTTCACCGTGCTGGCCGAGACCATAAAAAAGACCGCGTTCAAGATCACCCGCGCGGGGCAGTTGGTTGCCGAACTGGCCAGCAGCCGGCTCGGCGTGCCGGCGGGGATCGTTGACCTTTCCCTGGCGCCGACGCCCGCGGTGGGGGACAGCGTGGCCCGCATAATCGAAGAGATGGGCGTGGGCCGGTGCGGCGCTCCGGGCACAACGGCGGCGCTGGCGCTGCTGAACGACGCGGTAAAGAAAGGCGGCCTGATGGCTTCGTCCCACGTGGGCGGATTGTCCGGCGCCTTTATCCCGGTGAGCGAAGACGAGGGCATGATCGAGGCGGTGCGGCGCGGCAGCCTGTGCATCGAGAAACTGGAAGCCATGACCTGCGTGTGTTCCGTGGGACTCGACATGATCGTGGTGCCCGGCGACACGGAGGCGCATACGATCTCGGCGATCATCGCGGACGAGGCCGCGCTGGGCATGGTCAATACCAAGACCACCGCCGTCCGCATCATTCCCGCCCCGGGCAAAAACGTGGGCGACACGGTGGAATTCGGCGGACTGCTGGGCTCCGGCCCGGTGATGAGCGTGCGGCAGTACGCGGGCAATGACAGCAGCGCCGCATTTGTGGACCGCGGCGGCCGGATCCCGGCGCCGATGCAGAGCCTGAAGAACTGAGAATCAGATGGACCGGAAGATCGAGAAATCTATGGAAGCACTGATCGCGGAAGTCACAGAGTACGCGCGGAAGGAACTGTCCGCGGCGCGCTTCCGGCACAGCGAGGGCGTGGCAGAGGAAGCGGCGCGGATCGGCGCGGCGGAAGGCCTCAGCGTGGACAAATGCCGGCTGGCGGGGATGCTGCACGATATTGCCCGCGAGTATTCCGACGAACGGTACGCCGAACTCTGGAAACGGGCCGGAATCGCCGGCAAGTACGGACAGGATCCGTTTGACCACGTGCTGCGGCACGGCAAGGCGGCGGCGCTGATCGCGTCGGCGAAATTCCGGATCAAAGACACGGACGTGCTGGACGCGGTGATGTGGCATACCACGGGCCGCGCGGGATTGACCAAGCTGGGACAGGTGCTGTTCGTGGCGGATTACACTGAGCCGGGGCGGACCGGCGATCATTTTGACCGGGTGCGCACGGTGCTGGCGCGCTTCGGATTGATGGCGGCGGTGGCGGAGGAATGCCGGCTGACGATACTCTACCGCGCGTCGAAGCATCTGATCCCGGCGGAAGAGCAGACGACTTTCGCGGCGCCGGCGGACATCAATGTATACACGGTAGAGACGCTCAACTGGGCGCTGGGCGAACTGGCGCGGGAACGCGGACAACGCGGCTGACACGTCGCACGGGCAATACGGAAACGGAGGCAATCCATGAACAAAGAAAACAGTCAGAAATACACCGAGATCATCGTCAAGGCGATGGAAGACCGCAAAGCGAAGCAGATCGAAGTGATCGACATCTCGGAAAAAACGCCGATCACGGACGCGTTCATACTGTGCAGCGGCACGTCGTCAACGCACCTGCGCGGTATTGCCGACGAAGTCGAGGAGAAAATGAAGCAGAACGGCGTAGTGTGTGCGCACCTGGAAGGCTACGACACGGCGCGCTGGATCCTGCTGGATTTCATCGATGTGGTGGTGCATATCTTTTTGGAGGAAGAGCGGCAGTTCTATAATATCGAGCGGCTGTGGCGGTAAAAACGCAGCACCGATAAAAAAGCGGCGGTCTTAGCGCCGCCGCAATTAACAGTATATGATGAGGTCAGGCGCGGACGCGGTTCAGTTGTCCGCGTCTTTCATTTCTACGGAGCGCTGCGCGGCTTCGTTGACCGTTTCGGGGTCGTGGAACGTTTCCACCGTCTGTTTGAGCGCGGCTTTGACCGCGGCATCGTCGCCGGTGTCAACAGCCTTGCGCAGTATATCCAGTTTTTCGGCCAGCTGCGCTTCCGAGATAGGCGTGTCGGTCTCGATAAAGATCTTTTCGTTGTCAGTCTTGCGAAGCCGTTCGCTCTTGACCAGCAGTTCTTCGTACAGCTTTTCGCCGGGGCGCAGGCCGGTCTCCACGATCTCGATGTCCTTGCCGGGGGTCAGACCGTTGAGGCGGATCATGTTGACCGCCAGATCGATGATCTTCACGGGTTTGCCCATATCCAGCACGAACAATTCGCCGTTGCGCGCGTTGACGCCGGAGCACAGCACCAGCTGCGAGGCCTCCGGGATCGTCATGAAATAGCGGATGATGCGCTTATCGGTGATGGTCACGGGGCCGCCGTTGGCGATCTGCCGGTGGAACAGCGGGATGACCGAACCGTTGGAGCCGAGCACGTTGCCGAAGCGCGTGGCGGAGAACTGGGTATGGCCGTTTTTGCGGCCGTGGGTCAATACGATCTCCTCGCACATGCGTTTCGTCGCGCCCATCACGTTGGTGGGGTTGACGGCCTTGTCGGTTGAGATCATTATGAAGCGGTCAACGCCGAACTCTTCGCTCAATTCCACGGTGTTCAGCGTGCCGAATACGTTGTTGTTTACGGCCTCCACACAGTTGTGCTCCATCAGCGGCACGTGCTTGTGTGCGGCGGCGTGCAGTACGATCTGCGGGCGGTACTTGGCGAAGACCCGCTTCAGATCCGCACGGTTGCAGACCGACGCGATCTCCACATTCACCTGCAGCGCGCTGCCGTATTTCATGCGCAGCTCCTGCTGGATGTCGTAGGCGCCGTTTTCGTATACGTCCAGAATGATTATATTGCCCGCTTCCATCCGCGCCAGCTGGCGGCACAATTCGGAACCGATGGAACCGCCGCCGCCGGTGATGAGCACGGTCTTGCCTTTGTAATACGCCGCGGTAGTCTCGTCCGCCAGGAGGGATTGCCGCCGGAACAGCAGTTCTTCCACGTCCAGTTCGCGCACCATGCGCCGCGAGTTATCCGCGTTGCGCATCAGCGGGTAGTCGTACGCTTTGATCTTCACGCCGTACGAGGAGTAGCGCGTATACAGTTCGGCCAGCTCGTTTTCAGACAGATGCGGCAGCGCGAACACGATCTCCTGCACTTCATATTCGGCAATGCGCGCCGGCGTAGCTTCTTTTTCGCTGATGACGGGGATGCCGCTGATGATGCGGCCGATCTTCTGGGCGTTGACGTCAACGAACAGCACCGGATAATACGGCGATTCGCTGATGTTTTTGAGCTCGCCCGCGAGGGCAACGCCCGTATTGCCCGCGCCGATGATGGCAATATTGATCTTTTTCAGCGAGCCCGCCACCTGTTCGGCATTGTCCGCCTTGATCTTGTCCAGCGTTGCCACGCGCAGCAGGAAATACTTGAACCGGCCGCTGCGGGTGTTGAGATTGTAGCTCTTGTACAGATAGCGGTAAAAAATGCGGGTGAACAGCGAAAGCAGCAGGTTCACGCAGAATATGGAGAGCAGCCAGATAAACGACACATGGGTCTTCGCTATCAGACGTTCGCCGATATAAAAGATCACTCCGGCGAAGGTGTCCGCAAAATAGAGCCGGATATACGACTCTACGCCGCCGTAGCGCCAAACCTGCCGGTAGATCGTGAACAAAAAGCGCACTACGAACAGCACGCCGTATATTACCAGCAGCGTCAACAGAAACTGCTTATGCGAACTGGGCGTCTTGATGCAGCGCTTGTACAGAAATGTCATACATACGCCCATGATGGCGAACAATATAAAGTCGTACAGCACCAGCAGCCAGCGCACTTTGAAGAAATCCCTGCTCCGGGATGTCGAATTATCTATTTTGCTCATTTTTAAATGATTCTCCTTGCGTTTGCGGCGGTCAACACGCCGTACAATATATTATACCTTAATAAAGGGGAAATGGCAAATGGCAAATGCTCTGATTGACCTTTGCGCCGCAAAGTGCTATAATTGCCCCCGGCGGCAACACAAAAGCGCCCCGAAAAGGCGGCCGCACCGACGAGAGGAGAATGAAAAAGTATGTCCGGACACTCAAAATGGGCAAATATTAAGAATAAAAAGGGCAAGACAGACGCCGCGCGCGGCAACCTTTTCACTAAGATCGGAAAGGAACTGCAGATCGCGGTCAAAGCGGGAGGCCCCAATCCGGATGCTAACAGCAAACTTAAGGACGTGATCGCCAAAGCGAAGGCGGCGAACATGCCCAATGATAATATTATGCGCAGCATCAAGCGCGCCAGCGGCGAAGGCGCCAACGAGATCATCGAAGAGATTTCGTACGAGGGGTACGGACCGGCGGGTATTGCCATCATTGCCGAGTGCGCCACGGACAACCGCAACCGCACCGCGGCCGAAGTGCGCCACATCTTCGACAAGTTCGGCGGCAACATCGGCACCCCCGGCTGCGTGTCGTTTATGTTTGATCAAAAGGGCGTCATTGTCATCGAAAACGACGGCGACAAGGACGAGGACGAGGTCATGATGGACGCGCTGGATGCCGGCGCGGAGGACTTCGTTGCCGACGAAGACGCGTTCGAGATCACCACCGCTCCCGCGGACTTCAGCGGCGTGCGCGACGCGCTTGAGCAGAAGGGCTACAACTTCCTCGAAGCCGAAGTGCGCATGGTGCCGCAGAGCTATGTGAAGCTCACCGATCCGGCGCAGCTGGAGCAGATCGAGAAGCTGCTGGACGGACTGGATGACAACGACGACGTAATGAACGTCTACCACAACTGGGAAGAGTGAGTACGCCGCGCACTGTGCGGCATACGCTTGTCGGGACAACGACGGATCCCGGACAGACCTTCGGGCGACGCGGTTGCCCGGAGGTTTTTTAAAATGAAGTACAAACTGGCGATTTTTGACCTGGACGGCACGCTGCTGGACACGCTGGAAGACCTGAAGGCCAGCGTGAATTTCGCGCTGGCGGAATACGGGCTGCCGACGCGGAGCTACGCCGAGATACGGCGCATCGTGGGGCACGGGATCCGGAACCTGGTAGACAACGCGGTGCCGGAGGGCACGGCGCAGGATGTTGCCGACCTGGTGTTCGAAGCGTTCAAGGCGCACTACAAAGTGCACTGCGCGGATAAAACGGCGCCGTACCCGGGCATTCTCGAACTGCTGCGGGACGTGCATGCGGCAGGGATCTGCGTGGGCGTGATCTCCAACAAAGCGGACGGCGCGGTGCAGGAACTGATGCGGACGTATTTTGCGGGGCTGGTGGATGTTGCCCGCGGCGAGATCGCGGGGATACCGCGCAAACCCGCGCCGGACGGGGTGCTGGCAATGATAAAAGCGTTCGGTATTGACCTCGCGGACGCCGTGTATATCGGCGATTCGGAAGTTGACGTGGAGACCGCGCACAACGCCGGCCTGGACCACATCATCGTGACGTGGGGCTTCCGCGACCGGCCGCAGCTGGAGCAGTGCGGCGCGCGGGTGTTTGCGGACAGCCCGGCGGAAGTGTTCCGGCTGCTGTGATTTTTGAAACTTTTGCAACTATTGTGACTTTTTGGGTGTAAACGGGTACTGATAGAGTGGCGGTCACGGCTGCCGACGCGGAAAGGAGCTTCCCGTGCAGGACGCGGACATTGTTGAGCTGTACTGGGCGCGCGATCAGCGTGCGGTCACGGCGACATATGAAAAGTATTACAGCTATTGCCGCCGGATAGCGCTCAACGTGCTGCGCAGCGAGGAGGACGCGGAGGAATGCGTCAACGACGTCTGGTACAGCGCGTGGGAGTCGATCCCGCCGGCGAGGCCGGAGCTGCTTTCCGCGTACCTGGCCAAGATCACGCGCAACCTGGCACTGAAGCGGGTGCGCGATGAATCGCGGCAGAAGCGCGGGGGAGAGGCGGAAAAGCTGCCCTTCGAAGAACTGGCGGATTTTATTGCCGACGGGACTTCAGTGGAGGAGACCGCGGAAGCTTCCGAACTCGGCGCGGCGCTGAACCGCTTTCTGGCGGAACTGCCGGAAGAACAGCGCAAGATATTCGTGCGGCGCTACTGGTACGGCGACAGCATCGAGGATATCGCGGCACGGGGCGGGTTTACGGAAAGCAAAGTGAAGATGACGCTCTCGCGGCTGCGCGACAAACTGCGCGACCGGCTCAGAGGAGAAGGAGTCTGAAATGACCGACGAACGTTTTGAAAAAGAGAATATCGCGGCGGGTGCGGAGGCGGCTTCGGGTGAGGTGCACGCCTACCGTGCGGCGCTGACCGAGGCGTTCGGGCTGATCGACGACAAATATATCGACGAGGCGCGGGAGCCGTACGACACGGTATTGCCGGTCAAGGCCGCAGCAAATGCAGATACCGCGGACCACGCCCAGGCCGCAGGCCGCAACACTTCCGCCGGCCGCCGTTCCGGGTCAAAAGGCAGCAGTCAACGCACGCGCCGCCTTGCCGTATGGTTCACTTCCGCGGCGGCAGTACTGGTGCTGGCGTTTGCGATCACCGCTATCGTGCTGCGAAGCGCGCCGAAGCAGCGGTCGGAGTTCGCGTTAGTTGACGAAAACGGCAGCGTTGCGGCAGTTGAGCACAATTCTGAGCATTACGATGACAGCGAATATCCCATGCCCTCAATTACCACCGACGAACCCGATTATATATTGCCTTCTGAAGAGAACAGCCCGACTGCCACGGAATCGGACAAGGTGCCGTCTCAACGCGAGGACGGGAAAGAATTCTCCGGCTACGCGATTATAGATATGAATGAAAAGAGCTACCAGGCGGCTGAACTGGCCGATGCCGCGGAAATTGCCCTCGCGGGGATAGTGACGGGCGTGTCGTACGAGATACTGGACGGCAGCGGCAACAGAGTGACCGAGAACGCGGCGGCGCAGGAAGACTGCATGCTGTACACGGTCTATGATGTGGCAGTCACCAAGTTCCTTAAAATACCGGAGCAGACGGAAGTGTTGCATTACGATTTTGACGATCCGGCGCTTAAAGATATAATGGTCCGGATCGCGGTGCCGGGCGGCCGGGCAAACGTTGACATCGAGGCACAGCTCACGGCCATGCGCTCCGCGGACTACGGCGAAACGCCGAAAACGATCCCGGTCATTTCCGGGCTGAAGGGGCTCAACAACGGCGCCACGTACATGTTTTTCCTGAATGAATTCGGCCGTTACTGCGCCCCGCTCACGACCGCGCAGTATGCGTATCCGTCCGATGTGGAAGGGTCTGACTGGCAGAGCTATTTCGGTTAAGAAGCGCCGGCGGTAGACTGAGCGTTAATCCGCCAGCCGCGACCGGTCGATCCACAGGCCCAGGGACGGATTGGGAATATAAAATATATCTTCGGTGCCGCCTGCAGGCTCTCCGGTTACGGGGTCGGTCCGCGGCACTGTGTTGTATCCGGGGCGCAGCGCGGCCGGATCGTAGCGCTTCACCATTTCATCATACGACGCGGCGCGGAAACCGACGCTTTCGATCTCGGCCTGCGTAATTGACTTCACCGCGTACGTGACGGTAAAGCGGCCGTCGGCGGAGCCGTGGATCAGGTGCGCGGCGGTGCCCATGTTGGCGCGGAGGTCGGAATTGTCCGGCTTGCGGAATTCTTCCAGCGTATGCAGGCGGCCGCGGTAGCCGTATTTGCGGATCAGCGCGTCGCAGAGCGGATCTTCGCCGAATTTGTCCACGCCGGGCGCCAGCACGATCAGTTCGCCGCCGTCGGCAATGGCCATACGCGTGCGGTAAATAGCTTTGTTGCCCAGCCACGTGCTGCGGAACTCGGACGGGTCAAGATACACCACGCATTTTTTGATGCCGCCGTCAACGAAGTCTATATTCTTCTCCTGCGCCAGCTTCACCGCTTCGGTCAGACAGCGGCGGTCTTCGCCGATAAACAGGCCGTGGGTGCGGATATTGCCGCCCGGCGCGGTGGTAACGGTGAGGACGAACAGTATCGGCCGGTATTTCAGAAAATGCGTCATGCCGTAGTCGAAAATGCGGCGCACCGGCGTATTGTCCCGGCCCATCATGCGCTCCATGCCGTACACGGCGCCCACCATGTGGCTCTTGTTGATCATATCGCTGCCGCCCACGCCCACGAACAGGTTTTTGGCATGGTTCGACATACCGATGACCTCGTGGGGCCTCCAGACAATAAAACGCGCCCGCTCCGATCGTTTTCCCGAGGATCCATTTCAGACACTTCTTATGCCATTCCGGCATCTCCGGCATCGGTTTCCGCATGATCCAGGCATAAATGACCCGGCGATGGATAAGACACCAGATACCGATAAGAACAA
>JAFZSK010000034.1 GCA_017620915.1 Clostridia bacterium
CATCTTCGGCGGTCACGATCATGCGCACGCCCGCGGCGTTGATGCGGTAGATCAGGTCTTTTTCGGTAAGCTGAAACGATGCCGGGATCATCACCGCGCCCAATTTGTGCAGCGCCGCGGCGGTCATCCAGTATTCCCAGCGCCGCTTCATGATCAGCATCACTTTGTCGCCTTTGCGGATGCCCAGCGAGACCAGGTAGTTGCAGATCCGGTTTGAGAGCGCCTTGACGTCGTTGAACGTGAATATGCGTTCCTCTCCTGCATCGTTGCACCATACCAGCGCTTTTTTGCCGGGTTCCAGCTCCGCCCAGGCATCGACCACGTCGTACCCGAAGTTGAAGTCATCCGGCACGTTAATAGTAAAATTCTGTTTGAAATCCTCGTATGAATCAAATTCGAGGCGCGGCGAAAACCGCTTTAAGAGTGCGTCTTTCATGGCATTATCACCGTAAGGAAGCGGGCACCTTTGCCGCCGGCGGCGCTCTGGGCGTGCGGCACCGTGGGGTCAAAATAGAAACAGTCGCCTTCGTTCAGCAGGAAACTGCGTTCGCCGAAGCGCACCGTGATCTGTCCTTCCAGCACGTAGTTGAACTCCTGTCCGGAGTGGGAAACCAGTTCGGGCGGATCGTTCTCGGTCTCGGGTCCCACCGTAACGATCATGGGCTCTACGCGGCGGCCGATGAATTTATACGCGATGCTCTCGAAATCGTAGCCTTCGTACCGGTCGACGGCAATGCCCTCGCCTTTGCGCACGATGGAGCAGTTGGCCAGGCGCGGCGCGGTACCGGTGAGCAGTTCGGTGAGGTCAACTTTAAACAGCGCCGCCAGCTCATACAAAAAACTGACCGGAAAATCTTTTTCTCCGTCTTCGTAGCGGGCGTATTCCGCTTCCGTAAGGCCCAGCGTCTCCGCCAGTTCGATGCGCTCCATGTCGCACACTTCCCGGAGTTCCCGGATGCGGGCGGCAATATCTTTATTCACTCCCGCACCATTGTTCTCGTTCACGCTTATCTCTCCTTCTTTATGATATCGCAGAAATCGAAGGTGGCCAGATAGTCCGCCGGCGTTTCCGCCCGGCGGATCAGTTCCGCGCCGCCGTCCGCTTTGAGCAGCAGTTCCGCGCATCTCAGTTTGCCGTTGTAGTTGTACCCCATGGCGTAGCCGTGGGCGCCGGCGTCGTGTATTGCCAGCAGGTCTCCGATCCGGATCTCGGGCAGCGCACGGTCAATTGCGAATTTATCGTTATTCTCGCACAGTCCGCCGGTCACGTCGTACACGTGGTCACACGGCGCGTTCTCCTTGCCCAGCACCGTGATGTGGTGGTACGCGCCGTACATGGCGGGCCGCATCAGGTTGGCCGCGCAGGCGTCAACGCCGATATACTCTTTGTAAATATGCTTCACATGGATCGCCCGGGTGATCAGCATGCCGTGGGCGCCGGTGATATAGCGGCCGAGCTCGGCTTTGATCGCGAGCTTTTTCAGCGGCGACGGCGCTACGATGCGCTCGTGGGCTTCCTGCACTTTGCGGCCGATATAGTCCAGATCCGGCGCTGTGTCCTCGGGACGGTACGGGATGCCGATGCCGCCGGACAAATTGACGAACGAGACATTCGCGCCGGTCTCGGCATTGACCTTCACCGCCAGTTTGAACAGTATCTCCGCCAGCCGCGGGTAGTAATCCGGGTCGATCATGTTTGACGCCAGAAACGCGTGGATGCCAAACCGTTTAGCACCGAGCTCCATCAGCCGCTTTACGGAGTCAATGAGCTGCGCCTCGGTCATGCCGTACTTGGCCTCGCCGGGGCTGCCCATGATCGCGCCGCTTATGGAAAAATCGCCGCCCGGATTGTACCGCAGGCAGATCTCTTCGGGGATGCCGCCGTGCGCTTTCAGGAAGTCAACATGCGTGGCGTCATCCAGATTGATCACCGCGCCGAGTCTGCGCGCGTACTCGAAATCCTCCGCCGGCGTCACGTTCGAGGAAAACATTATGTCGTCGCCTCTGAGCCCGATGCTGTCGGACAATATAAGCTCGCAGTACGACGAACAATCCATTCCGCAGCCTTCTTCATGGATGATCTGCATCAAAAACGGGTTGGGGCACGCTTTTACCGCAAAATACTCTTTGAAACCGTCGTTCCAGGCAAAAGCGCGATCCAGCGCACGGATGCCTTCGCGGATCCCGCGCTCGTCGTAAACATAGAAAGGTGTAGGATACTTCGCCGCCAGTGCTTCGGCGGTCGCAAGGTCAATAAAGCTTTTTTTCATCAGGGTTCCGCCCCGCTTCCGTAGTACATTGGCGCCGTACGCACAATTGCACTACGCCGCCATACTGATTTTACTACATGCAAGGGGCAAATGGCAAGGGGCAAGGGGCAAATGGCAAATTAGTCCGAGACTGCGGTGTCGATCGCCTCCCACAGCGCCTCCAGGCCGGTGCGGTCGGTGGAAGAGACCGGGAAGATATTGACTTCGGGCGGCAGAGACATTGCCCGCCGGATCTCACCGGCGCGCTCGCGGCATTTCATGCGGGAAAGTTTGTCGCATTTGGTGAGCACTATCGCGTGCTCCAGCTCCGCCTCGCGGATCCAGCGGTACATCAGCAGATCGTCCGCGCTGGGATCGCGGCGCACGTCCAGCAAAAGCAGCACCATGTAAAGCTGCGGGCGAACGTTCAGGTAGCCTTCCACCACCTTGCCCCACAGCGCCTTCTGGTCTTTGGATACCGCGGCGTACCCGTAACCGGGCAGGTCTACAAACATCAGTTCACCGTCCAGATCGTAGAAATTGATCTGCCGCGTCATGCCCTGCGTGCTGCCGCTGTACGCCAGGCGTTTGCGGTTTACCAGCGCGTTGATAAGTGAAGATTTGCCCGCATTTGAACGGCCGGCGAACGCGACCTCCAGCAGATCAGAAACCGGATACTGCTCCGGTTTGACGGCGGATATGACGAATTTGGGATTTTTGACCAGCATCAGCGGCTCCCCCAGTCCCCGGCATCGCGGCCGTGCATTTTTTTGAGAAAGCTCATACGGTGGATCGGGCTCGGGCCCAGTTCGTTGAGCGCGCGGTAATGGGCTGCGGTGCCGTAGCCTTTGTGGCCCGCGAAACCGTAGCCCGGGTACGCGGCGTCATAAGTTTCCATCAGGCGGTCACGGGTGACTTTGGCCAGGATCGACGCGGCGCCGATGGTGACGGACAACGCGTCCCCGTGCGTAATTGACAGCTGCGGGATCGCGAGTTCCGGCACGTGTACGTGGTCAACGAGTATCAGCTCCGGCGCGGTATTGCCCCGTTCCGCGGCGCAGGCAATTGCCGCCGCAGCCGCCCGGCGCATGGCCAGATAAGTGGCGTTCAATATGTTGAGGCGGTCGATCTCGGCGTTGTCCGCCAGGCCCACGCCCCAGCCCAGCGCCATCTCTTTGATCTCGTCAAACAGCGCATCGCGGCGCTTCGGGGACAGTTTTTTCGAATCGTCCGCTTTCGGGAACGGTCCGGCGGCCGGGAATATCACGCACCCGGCGGCAACGGGCCCCGCCAGCGGTCCCCGCCCCGCTTCGTCCAGTCCGGCAATGATCTTTAGCCCTTTTCCGGCCAGCTCGCGCTCGTACGCGGTCAATTCAAAGAACCGCTCTTCAGTCATTTGAACTACCTCCGTTTGCCGGAACTGTCTCCGGGGCCACGCTTTCTGCATTGACCCGGTCCAGCGAGATCCGGCCCAGCCGGCCGCCGCGGAAATCGTCCAGCACCAGTGCGCACGCGCGCTCGATATCCGCCACGCCGCCTTTGCGCAGGCAGCCCCGCTTCAGCGCCGTCTGCTCCAGCGCCGGGTAACCCACGGTGCCCAGGCGCGACAGAATTGCTCCGTTTTCCGCGTCTGCGCCGTTGCCGGAACCGTCGCCTGCAGCATCGCCCGCGCGCAGCAGCGCGTCCTCATCCAGTCCGTATTTTTCCCGGAGCGTGCCCGGATAATTGTCCAGTATATACAAAAGCAGGAACGACGCGATCTCCGTGCGGTCCAGAATGTCATCCTTTATGGCGCCGGTCGCCGCCAGACAGAGCCCCACGCGCCGTTCATCGAACTTCGGCCAGAGCAATCCCGGCGTATCCAGCAGCGCGATGCTGTCATCCACGCGCAGCCATTGCTCCCCCCGCGTGACGCCGGGTCTGTCCCCCGTCACGGCGGCGCTGCGGCCGCACATGCGGTTTATGAATGTGGATTTGCCCACGTTGGGGATGCCGACGACCATTGTCTTGACGGTATACGACTGCATGCCGCGCTCCCGGCGGCGCTCCAGCTTATCAGACATCAGTTCCATGATGGCGGCGCGCACCGCTTTGACTCCCGAACCATCGCGGGAATCCGCGGGAAGCAGCGTGACGCCCCGCGCGCCGTACGCTTTGACGAACGCCGAGGTGACCGCCGGATCGGCGAGGTCCGCTTTGTTGGCCACCGCCAGCCGCGGTTTGCTGCCCAGCAGCCGGTCGATCTCGGGATTTTCCGAAGACAGGATCGCGCGGGCGTCCAGCAGTTCCACCACCAGATCGACTTTGAAAAGATTTTCCGCCAACAGGCGCCGTGCTTTGGCCATATGGCCGGGGAACCACTGGATGGGGTTCACATACCCGGTCTCGGGCGCCGGCGTCTCTGCGGGCGTCTCAGGGGCCTTTTTTTTGAATTTGTTGCGGTTAGTCCTGCCGGTCTTCACGTCGTTTCCCCCGATAGCGTTTACTGCCTGTTCTTCCGGGCCGTTTCGAACATATCCAGCGGTCTGTAATCCAGGATCGGGTTGCCGTCCACGTACACCGTCTCCAGGCTGCGCATCAGCAGTATAACACTGATAT
This sequence comes from Clostridia bacterium, assembly GCA_017620915.1. GTDB lineage: Bacteria > Bacillota > Clostridia > UBA1212 > UBA1255 > UBA1255. Next base: position 4,848 of record JAFZSK010000034.1, read on the forward strand.
CGCGGATAAAATTGTCCCGGACGTCCAGAACGCGCACCGTGCGCTGCATCGCAAGGCCGTCCAGATCCAGAATGTTGTTGAAGCGTACGATCAGCGTGGTGAGACCGGTCATGCCGCTCATGTTGGGCAGATGGCGAAGCGCGTTGTACGTGGCGTCAAGATATTCCAGCGATTGAAGTTTGCAGAGCGGCTCCAGCGAGCTGACCATCCCGTTCCGCATATAGAGCGTCTTGAGCGAGGTCAATCCGGCAAGCGGCGAAATATCGGTGATGCCGGTCTCGTTGTTGTCCGCATCGATACGGAAACTGTTGGATATGTTCAGATATTCCAGCGCCTTGCAGTTCTCCAGCCCGTCCAGCGTGGTGAGCCGGTTGTTCTGGATATCCAGCCAGGTCAGTGAGTTCAGCGACGCCAGCGCGGACACGTCGGTGATCAGGTTGTTAGACGCGTCCAGTTCCTCCAGAAGCGGCAGCGCGCCCAGCGGCGAGATATCCAGGCCCTTTTCGCGGTTGCCGGTAATGACGGTGAAATTGCGGGCAATATTCAGCTTTTTCAGGTTCTTGAGGGCGGCAATGGGCGTCAGATCGTTTATGCGGTTGCCCATCAGATCCAGTTCCTCCAGCGAAGTGAAATACACGATCTCGTTTATATTGTAAATGCCGCTTACCCGCGCGGAAAAGTGCGTGATGTCCTTGAGGTCCGATGGATAGATGTTGCCCAGGCTCCTGCCGAGGAACTCCCGCACCGCGTTTTCGAAATTGATATCGGTAAACGAAATAGGCGATTCCAGCTGCGGCGGCGCGGTAGGCGTTTCCGGTACTGCAACGTAAGGATCATCCGTGGCGGGCGGCGTATTCTCATAAAACACGGTGACGACCGGGATCTCCGGATTGACGTTCACACGGCAGCCCGCAAACAGCACTGCCGCGAGCATCGCGGCGGCAAATAACAATACCCGGAACGCCGCGGCCGCTTTTCCGCCGCGCCGTACCTCTCTCGTGCCGCGTATGATGTTTGATCCGCTGTTTCGGTTGTTCATCCGAACCTCCGTTTCAGGCCACGTTGACCGCGGTTATCCGGCCAAACCGGCCCAGTTCGGTCGTTCCCTTTTCCGTCCACAGCCACAGCGAGCCGCCGGATGAATAGATCACGGTGTCAATGAGACCGTCGAAAAATACGCTGTTGTCCACGTTGGCCGCGATGCGCGTAAAATAGCCGTTCTCCGCAAGATCCAGCGAGACCGAATCGCTGCCATAAACACGCAGCAGCAGATATTTGTCATTGTCCGCCCCGTACAGCCGCGTCTCTTTGTCGCCGCTGTACTGCTGCACGGTATTGCTGCTGTGCACCAGACTCACTATGTCGGAATCCGCGATCGTGAACTGCACAAATGGTTTTCCGGGGTATTTGTAAAGCAGCGCGGAACTTTCGGATATCTGTACGGATTCCAGCTTGGAACTGTAGATATTCACGCGGAACAACGCACCGGAATTCTTTTGATAATACAGATAATCCGAGTCCTTGTCGTACAGGCAGCGCGCCGTGTCTTCCAGCAGTATGAGTTTTTCGGAAGTGCCTTTGCCGTTGGCGCGGTATACGCGCTCGCCGCCGCTTTCCGGCACGGTATAAAGCAAAAGGCCGTGATCGGCGGAGCAGTATATGATGCGCTGCACGTTGTCCGCGAGCGTTTTGAAAGATTTGCCGTTGAAAAACAGTACCGAACCGGTGGACGATTCATCTGCGGCTGTAACGTACACATATTTGAGCGGCACGTTGCCGTCCAGATTCAGTTCTTTTGTCGCCGGTTCGTTCAGTGCGGCTTGTTTGTTCGCCTCCACGGGCACGGCGCGGGCGGTGCGGGCAATAACGCTGCCCTTCAGATCGCATACGCACAGTTCGCCGTTTTGGCTGCAGAACGCGTATTTGTCGCCGCCCGACAGGCCGAAACGGTCAACGGCCGATATGCCTTCCAGCAGTTTCCGCACACTGCCGCCCGGAGTAAAGCAGCAGAGATCCGCAGTGCCGGCGGCGTTGTCAACATTCGAAATGAACAGCACCGCAGACTTGCCCGCACTTAAAAGCGTGCCGTTCCGGCTTTCGCAGGCTTCATCCAGCATCGTACTTTTTTTGCCGTTGGAATACCAGAGGGAGCCGTCCGATGCCGAATAATACACCGATTCCTTGTCGCCGGCAACGGTATAGCGGTCAACATTCACCGCCACGGAATACCGCCGGCCCGCGCCGACCTCATAGCAGTACAGCGTATTGTCGCGCACATAGTAGACAACGCCCTTAGACGCGATATGCACCGCGTCGCGCACCGAGTCATCGACCGCCAGCGCTTCATCGCCCTGGTTTTTAACTATATACAGGCTGTTCTTCTCATCAGTGAACACGAACGGAAACATGAAACTGCGCCCGATACCGCTGTCCGAATCTCCCCGCAGCGAAGGATTCCGGCCCGGAAGCAGCATAAGCACGCACACCACCAATGCGGCCACGAATATCATCACCGCGAAGAATATGATATACCCGCGTATGTCGCGTTTTACGAATACCTTTTTGGTCTCTCCGCCGGCGGCGGTGTTGTCGTTATCCATATGCGGCCTCCCCCGGACCGGGTCACTCGCCTTTGCGGTCCGGCACGAGGTTCAGATTGATATCGGCCAGATCGTACGGCGTCGCCTGGTACACGTAATAGTTGAGCCAGTTGGCATAGAGCAGGTACGCGTGGCTGCGCCACTGATGGTAGGGCTTGCGGGCGGGATCGTTGTCGGGAAAGTAATTCTCGGGCACGGTAATGTCCAGTCCCTTTTCCAGGTCCCGCTGATATTCCAGTTTAAGCGTGTCGCGGTCGTATTCCAGATGGCCGGTCATATATATCTGCCGCCGGTCATGGGAGGCGCAGATGCAGAGCCCGGCTTTTTCGGACATTGCCAGCACATCCAGATCCGGCACCCGAAGCACGTCTTCCAGCGAGGTGCCCGTGTAGCGGGAATGCGGCACGTAGAATATATCGTCGAAGCCGCGCATCAGCCGCGTGCGGCGGTTCAGCACATAATGGGGATACACTCCGAACAGCTTTTTGCCCAGATCGATCTTGGGCACGCCGTAATGGTAGTACATGCCCGCCTGTGCGCCCCAGCAGATGTGGAGCGTGGTAGTGACGTGTTCCGTTGACCACTTCATAACCCGGCAAAGCTCGGGCCAGTATTTGACATCTTCGAATTCGAGGTTCTCGACCGGAGCGCCGGTGATGATGAGTCCGTCGAAGTTGCGGTTTTCCACGTCCTCGAAAGTCTTGTAAAACGTTTCCAGGTGGGTCACGGGGGTATTTTTGGATTCGTATGTGCCGGGATGCAGCAGCGTGACTTCCAGCTGGAGCGGAGTGTTACTGAGCAGCCGCATCAGCTGAGTCTCGGTGACGATCTTGGTAGGCATCAGATTCATAATAGCGATCTGCAGCGGACGGATCTCCTGCCGGAACGCCATGGCCTCATCCATTACGAACACGTGTTCGCTGCGGAGTATTTCCTTCGCGGGCAGATTGTCGGGTATTTTGATAGGCACGGCGTACACCTCCGTTTGAGTAGAACTTTTCTGCCGCCCGCGTATCCGCCGCGGTCGGCAGTCTTTTTATTTTAGCATTTGCCGTCCATTAAATCAAGAATGGCGAAGAGGTTGTCCGCGATGGCCGCCGGCGAGATGAACATGCCGCCGTAATTGCCCGTGGCGCTGTTGTGAGTGTCCGGGAAGCAGCCGTCGAAGGCACCGCGCGCGTAATCGTCGTATGTATCCGGAATGTTGTGGGGCATCCATTTTTCTTTGGTGTGGTCCACCATCCAGCGCGCCGCTGCCAGCGTTATGCCTTGCCGGAAGCGCAACCAGTCGATATCCGGATCCAGTTCGCGCCAGTCAATGTGTTCCGACGCGGACTGTGCGAAGAAACTGAGCACTTCCCACTGCACATGGTCGCGCACCCAGTTGGCGAAGTACCAGTCGCTGGAGCACAGGCAAGGTTTGGTGTTGTACAGCATCGGCATTCCGTCGGGCTCCCACAGATGGGTAAAGGGCAACACCGTCCGCAGCCAGTACACCGCTTTCTGTTTGTATTTAGCTTTCCCGGTATACCGCCAGGCCAGCACGGAGGCAACGGCCGCGTGTCCCGCCGCGTACAGATTCGCCGCGTGCAGCGGAGTCTCCCAGAAGTCCCCGCCTTCCGGCCGGATGTCTCCGTCGCAGGCATCAAAGGCCTTCAGCGCCGCTTCGCCGATCCGCGTGCCTTCTTTTTCGAAACCCGGAATTTTAGCCAGTTCCGCCGCGGTCTTCAGCAGGGAGATCGCAGGCAGCATATTCATATCCAGCGCTGTATCCTCCGCGATGCCCATCGGTTCCGCGAATATGCGCGCTACCACGAAATCATCTTTGACATAATGGCGGCCGTCCGGCTCAAACCTGAACGTGCCGTCTTCGCGCTGATATTGGAGCATTTTATCCGCACTATCTGTCAGTGCTCTTCCCCGCTCTTCCGGTGTGCGGTGGTTTGCGTGACCCGCGCCGTTCCGCGTGTCGCACGCGGCCAGTTTTTCTTTCAATCCTTCAGTATTGGGATCATCCGGGAACTCCCGTACGAACCGCCGCAGGCAGCCGGGCACACCGAAAGAGTACGCATTTCGCTGCGGATAACCGAAACCCTTTTCCGGATCCCAGAGATTTGTGTTGAAATGGAACGCGATCTTTTTGAGAATATTTTCGTACGTTGCCCGCTCGGCCATGCCCGGGAGTTCCGGCAGGCCGGTGCGTTTCACATATTCGGCGAAGCAGTCGGCGGCGTTGCCCTTTACAGTGAAAATGCGGGCGTCGATGCGGAACTGGTGATCCAGATGCACTTCCATCGGCGGCTCGGCGTACAGTTGATTCTCGTCCTTAAGTCCTTCAGCGGAGGGCAGCATCAAGCCCAGCAGGCTGTTGTCATCGCGGTCAACAAAATTCGGCACCGCGAACACCGGCTGCGCCGTATGCGCCTTATAATTAAACCAGCGCGACGCCCACATATTCGGATCCCAGCACAGACCGATGGCGTCGCCGCCGTGGGATATAGTCATGCACGGAGCGGACATTTTGTTGACGAACGGCGCGTATTTTTCGGACCAGGGATAGCGGAACCAGTCGTTGCCGCTGGACCATTCTTTGCCCACGACCCAGTCGATGCCCGGAAAAATCGCATCGGTCTTTTCGGTGCCGAAGGAATCGCAGCCGACTTTGAGCCAGGGGCCGCGCAGATAGCGCAGGTACATATTCTCACACGCCTTGACCCGCATGGAATATGTGATCTCCGGCCGCACGCGGTCCAGCGATACCCGCACTGTACCGGTCAATACCGGCCGTGTAAACGGATAATGCATCCACGGCGCAAACGACGTACCGTCCAGCAGTTTCTGGACAACTGTCGACTTTACGTCAAACACCATGTCGATGCTGCTTTCTGTCTCCTCCAGCCGGTACGTATCCGCTTCCAGCCGCATCGGGATCTCCTGGTCTCGCACCAGCACTTCGCCCAAATGATCGAGCACCGCCAGCAGTCTGCCTTCCGGAGTATATATCTCGCAGAAGCCCCAGCCGCCCAGGCGCCGGAACCACACCAGTCTGACCGCACAGTTTTCCTGTATCGTGTATTGACCGTCGGAGCTGGCTTTGCGATAGCGCGGTTTAAGCGGAATACATCCGTTTATGTTGTTGTTCATATAATTTCCCTCCGTATAAAAAATAACGGGACCTGCTCGTCACAGGTCCCATTATAATCAATTTGCGTTGATTCTACAAGCCGGATCAGCCATTGGAAATGGTGGACCATTTCTCGTTGACTTTCTTCTGCAGCTGTTCCATACCGTCTTCAAGCGCCGCTTTACCGTTGAGAGCATTGGTAAGTACGCTGGTGATGTTGTTGTTGATCAGGTCGGAGATTTCAGGAGGCAGCAGGCAGGCGAACTGGCCGACGGTCGCATAATCTTCAGCTTTATACACGCAGGCTTCCCAGTTCTTGTCAGCCCAGGCATCTTCGGGATGCTTCCAGAAATCATCATCCTTCAGCGAGGCAAGGAGCGGCACGGAACCGCCGGTCTGGCCGTTGAACGCGCGCTGACCTTCCTGAGTATAGAAGAACAGAGCAAACGCGGCGGCAGCGCCGGGATTAGATGTACGGTTGTACACGCCCACACCGGAGGAACCGGCACCGAACGCGGGATGTTCGAAGAGCGGCAGGTTGATCAGATCCCAGTCAACGGATTTCTGGTCGTAAGTCTGCGCCGTGGAGTTGATGGAAGGATATACCAGGAAGTTGAACACTGACTCTTTACGTCCGAAATCTCCGCCCAGACCGAGGTTGAGATAACCCTGCTGGCAGGCTTCGATCGCTTCTTTAAGTGCTCTCAGCGTATCTCCGGAAGTAAGATCCACGGTCTTGTTCTTCAGGCTGAACCATTTGCCGCGGCCGTTGTACGCTTCAAGGAACGGAATGAATACCGGAGCGTAGTTGAGCTGCATCGTAGCGCCGTAGTAATCTTCGCTGTCGCTGATCTGTTCGCAAAGCTCAAGGAAGCCCTGCCACGTCCAGTCAGGATATACCTGATCGGAATAGCCCAGCGAATTGATCGCGTCTTTGTTGTAGATAAACAGGATCTGGTTGAAGTCGCGGGCAACATAATAGAGATGATTGTTGATCATGCCGGCGTCAAAGATACCGGTGAACACGTCGCCGCGGTCAATATTCAGAACTTCCATCCAGTACTCCAGAGGCATCAGCGCATTCTGAGTCACCGCGTAGTTGTAAGCGGACACTTCGGCAAAGTAGAACACATCGCCGATATCGCCGCTGGAAATACGCGTGCTGGGATCGGAAGCGGTGAAGTCGCGGTTAACGGAAACGTCCGGATACTTTTTGCGGAACGCGTCAATGAAAGCGTTCGCGGCATTGCGGTTATCTTCAGTCGTTCCCTGACTGTACGAGAACTTGATCGTTCCCTTTATTTCAATCTCTTCGCCCTCGGGCGGCGCTGTCACGACACCAGACTGGATGTCTTTCTTTTTGCAGGCAGCGAGCGTGACAACAGCGAACACCGCCAACATTAAGCAAAGCAATTTGATCGTTGTTTTTTTCATCCTAATAACCTCCATAGTTATTGTTGTATTTAATCATACCACAAATTTCAAAATTGTCAACATACAATTTTCAGTGACGCGGCAGTCACCAGTTGGCGTTGACGTTGTCCTGGATCTTCTGCAGAAGTTCGTCCAGC
>JAFZSK010000035.1 GCA_017620915.1 Clostridia bacterium
CGCGAAACGCGAGGGTTGACCTCAATGACATAATAATCCGAAGAAAGCGGGTCCAGGGCAAACTGCACGTTGCACCCGCCCTCAATTTCCAGCGCCCGGATGATCTTCAGCGCGCTGTCCCGCAGCATCTGATAGTCTTTGTTGCTGAGGGTCTGGGAAGGGCAGACCACGATGGAGTCGCCGGTGTGGATGCCTACAGGATCCAGGTTTTCCATGTTGCAGACGGTGATCGCGGTGTCGTTGCGGTCCCGCATCACTTCGTATTCGATCTCCTTGTAGCCTTTGACGCTTTTTTCCACCAGTACCTGACCCACCGGAGAAAGCTCCAGTGCGTTTTTCATCACTTCGCGCAGTTCCGCGGGATCATCGGCAAAGCCGCCGCCCGTGCCGCCCAGCGTGAACGCCGGCCGCAGTACCACCGGATACCCGATCTGATCCGCAATTATCAGACCGTCTTCCACGGAGAACGCGGTCTCGGAGGGCAGCACCGGTTCGCCGATCGATTCACACAGCTGCTTGAACCGTTCGCGGTCTTCCGCATCCTCTATCGAGCTGCTCCGGGTCCCCAGCAGTTCCACGCCGCACTCGGCGAGCACGCCTTTCCGCTCCAGCTGGATCGCCAGGTTCAGGCCGGTCTGGCCGCCGATGCCGGGCAATATCGCATCCGGCCGCTCATACCGGAGGATCTTGGCAATATACTCCAGCGTCAGCGGCTCCATATACACTTTGTCGGCAATGGAGGTATCCGTCATGATCGTGGCGGGATTGGAGTTGCACAGAATGACTTCGTAGCCTTCTTCTTTCAGCGCCAGGCACGCCTGCGTTCCGGCATAGTCGAATTCGGCCGCCTGTCCGATCACGATGGGGCCGGAGCCGATCACCAGTATTCGTTTCAGATCGGTGCGTTTCGGCATATCATTTATCCTTTTCCATCAATTGTATGAAGCGGTCGAACAGGTATAGACTGTCCCGGGGGCCCGGCGCGCTTTCCGGGTGGTACTGGACGCTGAGCACGTTGTCCGCGGCGCTTTTCAGCCCTTCTACCGTGCCGTCCAGCAGATTGCGGCGGGTCACCCGGAGCGGTGTGCCGGAGAGGCTGGCCTCGTTGACCGCGTATGAATGGTTTTGCGACGTGATCTCGATCCGGCCGGTCTCCAGGTCCACGACAGGGTGATTGCCGCCGCGGTGCCCGAATTTGAGTTTGTAGGTATTGCCGCCGTACGCCAGCGCGATGATCTGATGCCCCAGACAAATGCCGAATATCGGAAAGCTGCCGATCAGCCCGCGTACGGTCGCGATGGTCTCGGGTACGTCGGTGGGGTCGCCGGGGCCGTTGGAAATGAAAATGCCGTCCGGCCGCATCTCGCGGATCGCTGCGGCGGAGGTGTTCCAGGGGACACCGGTCACCCGGCACCCGTGCCCGGTCAGACAGCGTACGATATTCTGCTTCATGCCGCAGTCAATGGCCACCACGTGATACCGCGCGCCGGGCGTTCCGGCTTCATAGCTCCGGGGGCAGCTGACTCTGGCTACCGCGTCGGTCGGAGGCGTGTACGCTGCCAGCCGTTTCAGTCCTTCCGCGAGCGGCGTATCGGCGCCGGTGATCAGCGCTTTCATGCTGCCGTGATCGCGGATGGTGCGGTTCAGCCGGCGGGTGTCAATATCGCTGATCCCCGGTATCCCCAGGCGCGCCATAACGCTGCCCAGCGTTTCCGCGGAGCGACAGTGGGACGGTTCGTCGTTGTACTCCCGCACGATCAGCGCGCCGATGGACGGCCGGGCGTTCTCGTAATCCTCCGGCGCCATGCCGTAGTTGCCGATCAGCGGGTAGGTCATCACCACGGCCTGATCCGTGTACGACGGATCGGAGAGGATCTCTTGATAACCGGTCATGGAAGTGTTGAACACGATCTCGAGGATGCGTTCCTCCGCGGCGCCAAATGCCCGGCCGCAGTACTCCTGTCCGTTTTCCAGTATTATTTTCCGGTCCGGTCGTGCCGCCATGAGTTATCTCCTATTTGACCTGTTCGGACAGCCGCTGTTCAAAGCGGCTTTTGCCCGTATCCACCGGAACGGGCGAGGGATACCGGCCGTCAAAACACGCGCTGCAGTAGTCCGCGTTTCCGGCCAGATCTCCCAGCCGCTCCACCGGCAGGAAACCCAGAGAGTCAACGCCGATCATCTCAGCAATCTCGCTCACCGAATGCCGGCAGGCAATAAGGCTGTCCTGCGAATCGATATCCGTGCCGTAATAGCACGGAAACAGAAACGGCGGCGCGGAGACCAGCATGTGGATCTCCCGGGCGCCGGCTTCCCGCAGCAGTGCCACGATCCGTCCGCCGGTGGTCCCGCGGACAATAGAATCATCTATCAGTATGATGCGCTTGCCCGCGACTACATCTTTTATCGCGGACAATTTGATCTTGACCTGATCCGACCGGTCTTCGGGGGCAATAAAAGTCCGCCCGATATACTTATTCTTTATGAGCCCGATGCTGTACGGGATCCCGGATGCCCGGCTGTAGCCCAGCGCGGCGTCCAGTCCGGAATCCGGCACGCCGATCACTGTATCCGCGGCGATCGGATGGGTCTCCGCCAGCACTTTTCCGGCATCGAGCCGCGCCTGGTGTACCGAGCGCCCGTCGAGCACCGAATCCGGCCGCGCAAAATAAATATACTCAAACACGCAGAGCCGCTTCCGCGCTTTTCCGCAATGCTCCCGCCGGGACGTCACGCCGTCCTTGCTGAAGATCAGTATCTCTCCCGGCGCGATATCCCGGATGAATTCGGCGCCCACGGCCCGGAGCGCGCAGCTCTCGGAAGCCACGACGCACGTTCCGTCCTCTGTCCGGCCGTAGCAGAGCGGCCGGAAACCGCGGGGATCCCGGGCGCAGATCAGTTTCTGCGGGGACATCAGGATCAGGGAGTACGCGCCGTCCAGGATGTTCATTGCCCGGCTGAGCGCGTCTTCGATCGACGGCGCCGCAAGCCGCTCTTTTGTGACGATATATGCGATGATCTCAGTGTCGCTGGAGGAGTGGAAGATCGCGCCGGACAGCTCCAGCGCGTTGCGGAGTTCCGCGGCGTTGGACAGGTTGCCGTTGTGCGCGATCGCCATGCGGCCTTTCTGGTGATTGACCTCGATCGGCTGGCAATTATTGCGCGTCGCGGCGCCGGTGGTGCCGTACCGGACGTGGGCCACGGCCATCGTGCCGTTAGGGAAGGCCGCCAGCGTGTCTTTGGAGAACACTTCGCTTACGAGCCCCAGATCTTTGTGGGACACGAACAGGCCGTCGTCGTTGACAACGATGCCGCAGCTTTCCTGTCCCCGGTGCTGGAGCGCGTATGAGCCGTAGTAGCATATTGCTGCCGCGTTGACCGGCCGCTCGGCCATGACGCCGAACACGCCGCACTCTTCGTGAATACTCATGACTGCTGATCCTTTTTGCCTGCCTGCAGCTGCGCTTCCAGCCGCCGCATGATCTCCTGATACGCTTCCTCGACGCCGCCCAGATCCCGGCGGAACCGGTCCTTGTCCAGCTTCTCGCCGGTCGCGCTGTCCCAGAGCCGGCAGGTGTCCGGACTGATCTCGTCCGCGAGGACAATGCTCCCGTCGGACAGCCGGCCGAACTCCAGCTTGAAGTCCACCAGCGTAACGCCGCATTCCTTCCAGAACGCGGCCAATACGCCGTCAATATTCAGCGCGTAGCCGCGGATGGTGTCCAGCTCCTCCCGCGTCGCCAATCCCAGCGCCAGCGCGTGCGAATCATTGAGCAGCGGATCGCCCAGCGCGTCGTTTTTATACGAGAATTCCACGGTGGGCGCCGCAAAGATGATACCTTCCTCGACACCGTAACGGGCGGCAAACGAGCCGGCGGAACGGTTGCGGACAATGACCTCCAGCGGCACGATCTTCACCTTCTTGACGAGCGTGTCCCGTTCGCTGAGTTCCTTGACAAAATGCGTGGGTATGCCTTTCTCCTCCAGCAGCTGCATCAGCAGATTGCTCATCCGGTTGTTGATAACGCCTTTACCGCGTATCGTGCCCCGTTTCTGCCCGTTGAACGCCGTGGCATCGTCTTTGTAAGACACGATCAGCAGTTCCGGGTCATCGGTGGCAAACACTTTCTTCGCCTTTCCCTCGTACAATTGCGCTCCTTTTTTCATCACGCCGCACCTCTCGATCTCTCGTCAAATTATGGTCAAATAAAGGGAAAAAGCGCCTTCGAGCCGAGACTCAAAGACGCCATTGCCTTTACGTGCGAAATTATACAATCATGATCGACAAATTGCAAGCATCATTTGCCCTTTGCCATTTAAAAAAGTGGTTGCATCCCGCCGCACGCTTTGGTATAATACGCGGTGCTGTCAAAGTACGCACGGTCGCGGATCTGCAGCATCCTGACGAAAGTTCCGCTGCGGACGGGAAGCGACCGGAGGTTAAAAACAAGGAGGAAAACAAAATGGCAGTTATTTCAATGAAGCAGTTGCTTGAAGCAGGTGTGCACTTCGGACACCAGACCCGGAGATGGAACCCCAAGATGGCGGAGTACATCTTCACGGAGAGAAATGGTATTTATATCATTGACCTTCAGAAGACAGTTAAGAAGATCGATGAAGCGTATTACTTCCTTTCCGACATTGCCAAAAACGGCGGTACGCTGCTGTTTGTCGGCACCAAAAAGCAGGCAAAGGACTCTATCTACGAAGAAGCGGTCAGAGCCGGACAGTACTACGTGAACAACAGATGGCTGGGCGGCATGCTCACCAACTTCAAAACGATCCGTCAGCGTATTGACCGGCTGAACAAGCTGGACCTGATGGAGCAGGACGGCACCTTTGACCGTCTGCCCAAGAAAGAAGTTACTCAGCTCCGCAACGAGCGCGAGAAACTCGAGAAGAACCTGGGCGGTATCCGGACGATGAAGAGACTGCCTTCCGCGCTGTTCGTAGTTGACCCCAGAGTCGAGAAGAACGCCGTCGCCGAAGCGCGCAAGCTGGGTATCCCGGTAGTCGCTATCGTTGACACCAACTGCGATCCCGACGAAGTGGATTACGTTATCCCGGGCAACGACGACGCCATCCGCGCCGTAAAACTCATTGCCGGCAAGATGGCCGACGCCTTCATCGAGGGCAACGAAGGCCAGGAAGGCATGGAGAACGCGATGGCCGCGGAAGCCGCCGCCGAAGAAGCTGTGCAGGAATAATATCCGCGCCGCAACGTCACAACTGCATAAGAATACTATCTAAATAATCAGGAGGAAAAGACCATGGAAGTAACGCTCCAAATGATCAAAGAATTAAGAGAAATGACGTCTGCCGGTATCAACGACTGCAAGAAAGCGCTCGTTGAGGCTGAAGGCGACCTTGAAAAAGCCGCAGTGATCCTGCGCGAAAAAGGCCAGGCTACCGCCGCTAAAAGAGCGGGCAGAGTGGCCAGCGAAGGCATCGTGGATTCCTACATCCACGGCGGCGGCCGCATCGGCGTGCTCGTAGAAGTCAACTGCGAGACCGACTTTGTTGCGAAGAACGAGAAATTCCGCGAATTCGTGCACGACGTAGCGCTGCAGATCGCGTCTTCCTCTCCGCTGTACGTCTCCAAAGAGGACGTGCCTCAGGAAGATATCGATAAAGAAAAAGAAGTGCTTCGTCAGCAGGCGCTCAATGAAGGCAAGCCTGAGAAGATCGTCGACAGAATGGTGGAAGGCCGCATCAGCAAATTCTACGATGAGTACTGCCTGCTCGAGCAGCAGTCGGTCAAATATCCGGATATGAAGATCAAAGATCTGCTTACCGATCTGATCCGCATCATCGGCGAAAAGATCACGATCCGCCGCTTTGTCCGCTACGAGCGCGGCGAGGGCATCTCGAAAGCCGCTGAATAAGAAGCGCGCAAATCGATTTCAAAAGGGGTTAGTCATAACCCCTTTTTTTAAAACCGATCCGGTCCGCACCGGGTCCGCATACGCCGGAAGGGGAGAATAAAATGGAGAACAAACCGGTCTACAAACGTGTACTGATCAAAGTCAGCGGCGAAGCGCTGGCAGGGAAGCCCGCAAACGGGCAGGGCCGCGGTTTCGGCCTCAGCCAGGATATGCTGACGGACGTGGCGAAACACATTGCCCTCATCCATCAGATGGGCGTAGAGGTGGCGATCGTTGTCGGCGGCGGCAACTTCTGGCGCGGCGCCCAGAGCAAATCCATGGACCGCACCCGCGCGGATCATATGGGTATGCTGGCCACGGTCATGAATTCGCTGGCGCTGGCGGACGCGCTGGAACAGCAGGATCTGGACGTGCGGGTGCAGACCGCCATCGAAATGCGCCAGATCGCCGAGCCGTACATTCGCAACCGCGCCATCCGGCACCTGGAAAAAGGCCGCGTGGTCATTTTCGGCTGCGGCACCGGCAACCCGTTCTTCACCACGGATACGGCCGCGGCGCTGCGGGCGGTGGAAATTGACGCCGACGTCATACTGCTGGCGAAAAATGTTGACGCCGTATACGACTCCGACCCGGCGAAGAACCCCGACGCGAAGCGCTTCACCGAACTCACCCACGACGAAGTGCTGCGCCGCGATCTGAAAGTTATGGACTCCACCGCGGCCTCGCTCTGCCGGGACAACGGCGTTAAGATCCACGTTTTCGGCATCAGCGATCCGGACAATATACTCCGCGCCGTTCGCGGCGAGGCCGTGGGCACGCTGATCAGCTGAGCCGTTCCCGCATCCGCACGGAGGTCAATATGTACGATCGAGTTTATAATTTTTCGTCCGGCCCCGCCGTGATGCCCGAGCCTGTGCTGGCGCGCGCGGCGGCGGAGATGCTGAACTACCGGGGCTCCGGCATGTCGGTAATGGAGATGAGCCACCGCTCGGCCGTGTACGACGGCATCATAAAAGACGCCGAAGCGCTGCTGCGGGAGCTGATGGGCATTCCCGGCGAGTACGCGGTGCTGTTCCTGCAGGGCGGCGCCTCGCTGCAGTTCGATATGCTGCCCATGAACCTGGCGACGGGCAGCGGCAGGGTGGATCTGATCAACACCGGCATGTGGTCCGGCCGCGCGCTGAAAGAGCTGAAAAAGCTGGCCAGCCCGCGTGTAGTGGCGTCTTCCGAGGACAAGACCTTCACATACATTCCCGAACTTACCGCGGACATGTTCGATCCGGAAGCGGATTACGTGCATGTGTGCTGGAACAATACGATATACGGCACGCGGTACAGCGAATTGCCTCCGTGCGAAGCGCCGCTGGTGGCGGATATGTCGTCGTGCATATTGTCCGAGCCGGTGGACGTGCGCAAGTTCGGATGCATCTTCGCGGGGGCGCAGAAGAATCTGGGGCCGGCGGGATTGACCATCGTCATCCTGCGGCAAGACCTGATAGAACGCGCGCCGGAAACATTGCCCACGATGCTGAGCTTCCGCACTCACGCGGAGCAGCGCTCTTTGTACAACACGCCGCCTACATACGCGATTTATATGTGCAAGCTGGTGCTGGAGTGGCTGCGCGACCTGGGCGGTGTGGAAGCTATCGCGCCGGTCAATCGCCGCAAAGCCGCCCTGATCTACGATTATCTGGACCGCAGCAATATGTTCCACGCAACGGTGGGTGGCAAAGACCGCTCCATCATGAACATTCCGTTCGTGACGGGGGATAAAGAGCTGGATGCGAAGTTCGTTGCCGCCGCAGAGGCCGCAGGGTTCAAAAACCTGAAAGGCCATCGCAGCGTGGGCGGAATGCGGGCGTCGATCTACAACGCGATGCCGGAGGAAGGTGTCGTCCGCCTGGTGGAATTCATGCGCGAATTCGAGAAAAACGCCTGAAAACGTCCCGGATTTGCAAATCACGCCGAAATATGGTAATATATCGCCACGAGCGGTTTTTTACACGAGCGAATTTCCGAAAAAGGAGTGATTGAATATGGTAAACAAAGACGATTACAAACAGTTCAGCGATAAAATGGACAAAACGATCAGCCTGCTCAAGGAGCAGATGAATACCGTGCGCGCCGGCCGCGCCAATCCCGCCATTCTCGATAAGCTGACCGTGCCTTACTACGGCACCGATACGCCTATCAACCAGATCGCGGGCATTTCCGTGCCGGAAGCCCGGCTGCTGGTCATCACGCCCTGGGACTCCTCCGCGCTTAAAGAAATCGAGAAGGCGATACAGCGTTCCGACATCGGCATCAATCCCGCCAACGACGGCAAAGTCATCAAACTGGTGTTCCCGCCCCTCACCGAGGAGCGCCGTAAACAGCTCACCAAGTTGACCAAATCCTACGGCGAGGACGCCAAGACCGCGGTGCGCAACATCCGCCGCGACGCGATCGAGTTCTTCAAAAACCAGAAAAAGAAATCTGTCATCACCGAAGACGATATGAAAGACGCCGAGAAGGAGATGCAGAAGATCACCGACAATCACATCACGCAGATCGACAAGGTCGTTGCGGATAAGGATAAAGAGCTGATGGAGATCTGACGTATGGCCGTAAAAAGCGGTACGCGCCGGGGCGGCAGAACTGCCGGAGATCCCGCGGCACCGGAAAACATACAGATGGTCAATGATGGCGGGGCATCCGGCAGGGTGCCGCGCCATATTGCGGTTATTCCCGACGGCAACCGGCGCTGGGCCCGGGGGAAGCATCTGCCCGTGGCATCCGGCCACAAAGCGGGTGTGGAAGCGTATAAACAGCTGCTCTCCAACTGCGCGGACCGCGGTGTGGAATACGTGACGTTTTACGCGTTTTCCACGGAAAACTGGAAGCGTTCGCAGGACGAGGTGAGCGCGCTGATGAAGCTGCTGCTGGAAAACCTGGTGAATTCCGACCGGATCCTGGGCAAAAACCGCGAGAAGATCAGATTCATCATCACCGGCGACCGCGCGGGGCTGGACCGGAAACTGGTGGAGGCAATTGATGCCCTGGAAAAGCAGACCGCGGGCAATACGGAGCTTATTGCCGTCATCTGCATCAACTACGGCGGCCGCGACGAACTCGTACATGCCGCGCGGAAACTGGGCGAGAAAATAGCGGCCGGCACGCTCCGGCCGGAGGAGATCGACGAAGCGGCGCTCACCGGCGAACTGTACGCGAACGTGCCGGATCCGGATCTGCTGATCCGGACCAGCGGCGAACAGCGGCTCAGCAATTTCCTGCTGTGGCAGGCGGCGTATTCGGAACTGTATTTTGCCGACGTGCTGTGGCCGGATTTTGACGCCGCGGAACTGGACAAAGCGATCTCCGCGTACGCGGCGCGGCAGCGGCGGTACGGAAGTTGATGTTACGGAAAGGACAATGCCTATGAGAAAGCAAAGAGTTATTTCAGCCATCGTGCTGATCGCGCTGGCGGCAGTCGCCACCGCGCTGGGCAGCTATGTACTTGGTGCGCTGATTTTAGTGTTCATCTGCATGGGCATTTACGAAATATATAAAGCATTTGAAAACAAAGGTTTCAAACCGCTGTACGTATTCGGATTCTGCTTTGCGGGACTGTTCCTGCTGCAGACGGTGTTCCAGACGCCGGAAGTGCTGAACCTGTACCTCGGCGATACTTTCCTTGGCGGCGAGAAGGGCGTGCTTAAAGACTGCACGAAACTGCTCAGCGTCAACTGGGCGACCATTTACTCCGTGCTGCTGCTGATCGCGCTGCTTACGGTCATGGTATTCAAACACGATAAACACACCCCCGCGGACGCCGCGATAACGGTATTCGGCGCGGTGTATGTGACGGTGCTCACCAGCTACTCGCTTTCGCTGCGGGAACTGGACGAAGGCAAAGGCGGGCTGTTCCTGTTTCTGCTCGCGCTGCTTACGGATATTGCCGCCGACACCGCCGCGTACGAAGTGGGTTCCCGCTGGGGCAAACATAAACTCATTCCCGCCGTCAGCCCGAAAAAGACGGTAGAAGGCAGCATCGGCGCGTTCGGCGGCGCGATTCTTGCGGCGCTCATAATGGGCCTGCTGTTCACGCTAACCGGCTGGTTCACCGGGCTTAAACTGTTCTGGTACCCGGTCATCGGTCTGCTGGTCGGTTTCCTCGCGCAGGTGGGCGATCTGGCGGCATCCGTGATCAAGCGGTACGCGGGCATCAAAGATTACAGCAATCTGATCCCCGGTCACGGCGGCGTGCTGGACCGGCTGGACAGTCTTATGTTCGTTTTTCCGACCGTTTACTATCTGGTACGGCTGGTAATGTGATTCAGACGGCATATGGCTAAGACGATCGGTATCCTCGGGTCTACCGGGTCAATAGGCACACAGGCGCTGGAGGTCATCCGGGAACTCAATTCCCGTCCGGAGACCGCGGTCAATCCGCACTATGCCGTAAAAGTATTGACCTGCGGTGCCAACCGCGAACTGCTGCTGTCCCAGGCGCTGGAATTCGGGCCGGAGGTGTTGTGCACCGGCCGGGAGGAAGACGCCCGGTGGCTGCGGACGGAATTGACCGCGGCGCGGGAGCGGGGCGAGAGCATCCCCCGCGATATGCGCGTGCTGTACGGCGACGAAGGCCTGGTCCAGGCGGCGGCAACAAAAACCGACATTACCCTGACGGCTATCGTGGGCATGCGCGGGCTCCGGCCTACGCTGTCGGCGATCGCGGCGGGCAACGACATCGCGCTGGCCAACAAAGAAACACTGGTGGCGGGGGGCAATATAGTCATGCGGGCGGCACGCGACAAAGGCGTGCGCATTCTGCCGGTGGACAGCGAGCACTCCGCGGTGTTCCAGTGTCTGGAGAGTTCATTCGCGAGCGGCCGCAACGCCGTAGAAAAGCTGATCCTCACGGCTTCGGGCGGCCCGTTCCGCGGGTATTCGCGCGCGCAGCTGGAGGCGGTAAGACCGGCCGAGGCGCTCAACCATCCCACCTGGAAAATGGGCGGGAAGATCACCGTTGACTGCGCCACGATGATGAACAAAGGGCTCGAAGTGATCGAGGCGGCACACTTGTTCGGATTGCCTCCGGAGCGGATCGAAGTGCGCGTCCATCCGCAGAGCATCGTGCATTCGATGGTGGAGTTCATTGACGGCAGCGTAGTGGCGCAGCTGGGCAACCCGGACATGAAAGTCCCGATCCAGCTGGCGCTCACCTGGCCGTTCCGCGCGCGCTCCGAAACGAAGCGGCTGGATCTGGCGGAGATCGGTCAATTGACGTTTGAAAAGCCGCGTGCCGACGTATTTCCGTGCCTGACGCTGGCATACCGGGCGCTATCAAAAGGCGGCCTTTTGCCCGCGGTGCTGAACGGCGCCAACGAGGCGGCGGTGGAACTGTTTTTGAAAGACCGGCTGGGGTTCACCGGGATCCCGGCAGTCATAGAGGCGGCAATGAACGCGTTTCCGTCGGAAGAATTCGCCGGGGCGGTTGCCGCATATGAGGAAAAGACCTCGTCCGGACTGCGCGCGGTACTGGCCGCGGACAACTGGGCGCGGGAATTTGTAAGGAGGTCAGTCATTTGTCAGTAGTTCTCAGTATTCTGATAATGATATTTATGCTCAGCATCCTGGTAGTGGTGCACGAGTGGGGACACTTTATCGTGGCGCGCCTGTTCAAGGTGAAGGTCAACGAATTCTCCATCTTCATGGGCCCGAAACTGTTCCAGCGCACGTCAAAAAAGACCGGCATGAAGTTCTCGATCCGGGCGCTGCCGTTCGGCGGCTACTGCGCGCTGGAGGGCGAGGTGGAAGACGAAGCTCCGGAAGGAGAGACGAAAGACGGCACGCCGGGAGAGCTCGAAGCTGCAGTGGAGCCTGAAACCGCCGCGGAACCTGAAGCCGCTGATGAACTCGAGACTGCAGCAGAGCCTGAAGCAGAGCGTGAAGCCGTTTCCGAGCCTGCGAGAGGTGAATACACATTTTCATCCCGGCCCTGGTACCAGCGTGCGCTGATCCTGCTGGCGGGCGTCACCATGAACTACGTGCTGGCCGTGTTGATCATCTCACTTATATTCGCGTTTTCCGGATACAGCACCCGCCGCGTGGGCAGCGTGTCCGACGACGCGCCGATGGCCATTGCGGGCCTCGAATCAGGCGACGTGATTCTGGATTACAACGGCAAGACCATCCTGGATCCGGTGGATTACTCGCTATACACGATCATGGGTTTGCCCGAGGACGTGACGTTCACCGTCAAAAAGCGCGACGGCACGAAACTGCGCTACGGGTTTGACCGGCATATCGATATAAAAGCCAACGACGGCGCCGACAAAGAAACCAACCCGGGCACGATCACCGTCACGATTAACGTATACAGCCTCACCGGTAAAAAATACAAGACGCGTACGGAATTGGGAACTTATTCCGCGTTCTGGGACAACAACCGCGCGCTCACTATCACGCTGGACTATGTTTCCGGCGAACGCACCGAATTCTATTACGGCGAGCGGGACGGCGACAAAGGTCTGTATGTAACAAATTGGGAGCAATATTCCACCGGTGCTGAAGGCGTCACAGAAAAAAGAACCGAACTGAATTATCCGCTTCCCGAAGAAGAACCTAAAGAGCACACTTACGAAGAATGCGTCGACGCGCATATCTATGATTATAATTACTCTAAACAATTCAACATTTTTGGTATCAGCTATAATTACGTTGAACGTGGCAGCTTTTTTAACGTTATCGGCCACGCGTTCATCTACACTCACTCGCTGATCAAATCCGTGTTCCTGTCGCTGTGGTATCTGATCACCGGCAAGCTGGGCTTGAACGCATTGTCCGGACCCATCGGTATCACCGGCATTGTCAACGACGTAGTGTCCAGCAAAGCCGCGTCCTCATCGCTCAAATTTGCCGCCCTGGCGGAGATGACGGCGCTGATCAGCGCGAACCTGGCGGTGATCAACCTGTTCCCGATCCCGGGGCTGGACGGCGGCAAACTGCTGTTCATCATTATCGAACTGTGCCGCGGCGGCAAGAAAGTTTCCGCCAAGGTGGAAGGCATCCTATCGATGATCTTCTTCGCACTGCTGATCCTGCTGGCGATCATTGTGGCAGGCAGCGACATATTCCGGCTGGCCGGACGCTGACAGGTGAGTTATGTTTAAACGCACGGATACGATTAAAATACGCGTTGGCGACCGTTTCATCGGCGGCGGCAGCCCCATAGCGGTGCAGTCCATGACCTGCACGCCCACAGCGGATGTGCGCACTACTGTGGCGCAGATACTGGCGCTGGAGTGGGCGGGGTGCGATATTGTCCGCGTGGCGGTGCCGGATCCGGCCGCGGCGGAAGCTATTCCGGAGATCCGGAAGCAGATCCATATTCCGCTGGTCGCGGACATTCATTTCGACTACCGGCTGGCACTGGCGGCCATCGAGGGCGGCGCGGATAAGGTACGCATCAATCCGGGCAACATCGGCGACCGCGACCGGGTCAAGGCCGTGGTGGACGCGGCGAAAGCACGCGGCATTCCGATCCGCGTGGGCGTCAACGGCGGCTCCCTCGAAAAACCGCTCCTGCAGAAATACGGGCGTCCCTGCGCGGAGGCAATGGTGGAAAGCGTGCTGGGCCACGTGCACCTGCTGGAGGCGCTGGACTTCGGCGATATCTGCATTTCCGTAAAATCCTCCGACGTCAACGAGACGGTCAAGGCGTACCGGCTGCTGGCGGAGCAAGTGCGTTATCCGCTGCATCTGGGCCTCACCGAAGCGGGCACGCTGCGCGGCGGCACGATCAAATCCTGCCTGGCGCTGGGCATATTGCTGGCGGACGGCATTGGCGACACGGTGCGCGTATCGCTTACGGGCAGTCCGGTGGACGAGGTGCTGGTGGCGCAGGAGGTGTTGTCCGACCTGGGCCTCGGCGCGGGCAAATTAGTGAATTTCGTGTCCTGTCCCACCTGCGGCCGCACGAAGATCGATCTGATCGGGCTGGCGGGGACGATCGAAGACCTCCTCACCGACGCGGAACGCACCGGCCGGATCACGCGGCCGCTCAAGGTCGCGGTGATGGGCTGCGCGGTCAACGGCCCCGGCGAAGCCTCCGACGCGGACATCGGGCTGGCGGGCGGCGACAACTGCGCGCTGCTGTTCGAGAAAGGCCGCATCACCGGCAAATTGACGGGGGACAACGACAAAATTGCCGCCGAGTTTCTCCGCCGCGCGCTGGCGCTGGCTGACGGCGCGGAGAAAGCATCACCTGCGCCGGACGCCGCACAAGCTGACGGTGCGGAGGCTGCGGAGGCGCCGTTTACATTGACGCTGTCCCGCCGGCTGCAGAAAGTTTTAACGTTGCTGGGCAAGGGCAAATGTCTTTTGGACGTGGGGACAGACCACGGGCTGCTGCCGATATTCGCGTTGCGGCAGGGCAATGTGGAGCGGGCAATTGCCGCCGATCTCCGCAAAGGTCCGCTGGAAAAGTGCCGCGTAAACGTGGTCAAAGCCGGCGTTGCCGACAAGATCGAGCTGAGGCGCGGGGACGGACTGGACCCGTTGACGCCGGGCGAAGCAGACCGGATCGCCATCTGCGGAATGGGCGGCCTGCTGATCGAGGAAATATTGACCCGCGGCATCGCGCAGGGCAAGCTCACCAAAGGCACGAAGCTCGTACTGGCGCCAAATACCCACGAAGCGGAAGTGCGGCGGCTTGTATATTCGGACGCCTTCGAGCGGGTGCGGGAGACCGCGGTGCGCGAAGCCGGGCAGGTGTACCTGATCATTTCGTGTGTGTACCGGGGGACAGACCTCGCCGCCACCCGCGGTGCGCTTAAGCCGGAGCATTTCGTGGGCAACACCAAGCTTCCCGCCTACTACTACCGCAAATTGCTGCGCCGCGCCTCCGACCGCCTGGCGGGCCTGCGCGCTTCCAGCCTGAAGAGCGAGGCGGCAACGCGGGAGATCGTGCTGACGGAAAAAATAATAACGCTTGCCAATGATAAATTAGAGAATTAGGGAATTAGGGAATTAGGGAATTGAGGGTTCTGATGCCCAATTATCCAGTTCCAAGCCTTCGACTCGTTCAAACTCTCTCACGTTGTTTGTTACCAGAGTTAGTTTTTCTGCTCTTGCGTGACCGGCGATCAGCATATCCATAGTGCCAATTGGAGTGCCTTTCTTTTGAAGATCGGCACATATTTTTCCGTATTCGAGCGCTGCGTCGTTGTCAAACGGAAGCACTTCAAGAATCGACAGAAGGCGCAGCAGCGCAGCCCGGTTTTGATTCGGGAACATACTTTTTTCCACGCCGTACTCAAGTTCCGCAAGCGTAATTGATGAAATGCAAAGACCGTTTTCAAAATTGTCTTTAATACGTTCAAAAACATGTTTTGGCCGATTTTTGATCGCGTAGATACAAATATTGGTGTCAAGCATATATGTCATAATGCTTCCCTCGCTGTATTGACCGCAGGGTCACGACCGTCTGCGAAAAAGTCATCCGAAAAGCTGTTGATCCCATCCATAAAAACTGCCCATGCAGATTCTTTTGGCATCAAAATCACCGCGTCGCCTAACTTTTGGACATAGACCTCATCACCGGTCAGCCTGAACTTTTTAGGCAGTCTCACTGCCTGACTTTTCCCGTTCTCAAATATTTTAGCGGTCTCCATTAAAAACACCTCCTGTGCAAATCTCAATAATAGTATATACCAGGGTATATATTTTGTCAAGCACATCGAATTAAATTTTGTGCTTGACACGCGGCGCCCTGATGTTTTATAATGGCAAAAGCCTATCAAATGGCGCGGGTATGGTAGTACCGCGTTAATGGCGCCTAAAGGAAATCAATTCCGCTAACAGCTACCGTTGGAGGGAGGGAAATATAGATGACTGAAATCAGAGTAAAGGAAAATGAATCACTGGACAGCGCTCTTAAGAGATTCAAACGTTCCTGCCAGAAATCCGGCGTTATCGCTGAGTGCAGAAAGCGCGAGCATTACGAGAAACCCAGCGTGAGGAGAAAGAAAAAGTCTGAAGCTGCCAGAAAGCGCAGATATTGATCACGCAAAACACGATAAAGTATCAAGCCCTTGCCCCGAGCGAGGGCTTTACTTTTTGCCGCCGCGAGGGTACAATTGCGGCAGAGATCCGCGAAAGGAGCATATACTTGCAATGAAGACCGGTAAAGGCCGTGCGTTAAAGGCGGCGTTGTGCGGGGTGCTGGCCGCGGCGGTGCTGGCGGCACTGCTTACAGGCTGTAAAGGGACGAAGCAGCCGGGCGGAGAGCCGTCAGACCCGGGCGAAGGCAATGCCCCGGGCGCCGGCAAAGCACTCAAAGAACTGGAAGAAATGCTCTCCAGGCCGGAGACCGTTCCGGTATCATTTAAATACGACGGCGCGGCAGTTCGCGGGCTGGGCACAGGATTTACGAGGCTGAGTCAGACCGCGGCGGAAGAAGCGGACGGCACCAGGTACGACGTGCGGTTCAGGCATATTGACAGCGGCGCGGAATTCCGGCTGGATGCCAAAGCGTATAAAGATTTTGACGCCCTCGAATGGACGCTCTATATTACCGCGGACGACAAGGCCACCGGCGTGTTCAGCGAACTGCTGGCGTGCGATTTGGAGTTTAAAGGTGCCGACCCGGTGCTTAAAGGCATCAACGGCGATCTGGGCGATATGTACGCGCCGTATTCCGTGGCGCTGAGCGAAGGCGTGCGGGTGCAGAAGCAGGGGACGTCCGGACGGCCCACCCACGGCAATTTCCCGTATTTCAATCTGGAGCACGGCGACGGGGGCACGTTCATTGCCGTCGGCTGGCCGGGCTGCTGGAAGGCGGAGTTCCGGAGCGGGCAGGCAGGCGTGGTCACCGTGAGGGCCGGGCAGAATGAGATTGCCACCCATCTGGAGCCGGGCGAGACGATCCGCACGCCGCTGGTGGCGCTGCTCCGCTACGAGGGCCGCGACGAGAAGGTCAATATGAACCACTGGCGGCGCTGGTTTATTGACTGCAATATGCCGCGCGATTCCCGTGGCGAGCTGCTGAAGCCCGGCATCGGCTGGGGCAACGTCGTACAGGGCAGCAATACCAAAGCCATGAAGCGCACGATCAATGCCTACTTCGGGCACGGTATGACGCTGGACTATTACTGGATCGACGCGGGCTGGTACGTGAACACGAAAGGCGAGGGCTGCTCGTGGCCCGAGACCGGCATGTGGCAGGTCAACGAAAAAGCATTTCCGGACAAATTCGCGGAAGTTTCCGCGCTCATGCACGAACACGGCGGCAAGACGATGCTCTGGTTCGAACCGGAAGTGGTGCGGCTGAACAAGGCCGCGTTCCTGAAGGCCAACAGCGATTTCAAAGAAGAGTGGATGCTGGGCACTGCGGCGGGCGGTACGTGGCTGGAAGGGCAGCTGCTGGATCTGGGCAACCCCGAACTGCGCACGTGGCTGGAAGGCCGGATATTTAAAGTGATTGACGACGGCGGCATCGATTATTACCGGCAGGATTTCAACGTTGACCCCGCGCCGGTGTGGCAGCAGTATGACCGGGAAGTATTGACCGGCGAGCGCACCGGATACACGGAGAATAAATATGTGCAGGGCTACCTGCAGTTCTGGGACGATTTCCTTGCGCGCTATCCGGATATGTTCATCGATTCCTGCGCGTCCGGCGGCGGCCGCAACGATCTGGAGACCATGCGCCGGGCAGTTCCGCTCCACATATCGGATTTCTGGGACGGCAACGCGGGCGGCTACGACGAACGCCAGACCACGCTGATGTCCGTGTCGCTCTGGTTCCCGTATTTCAAACTGCAGGCGTATTCGGTGGACGGCATGAGCGAGTACCAGATGCGGTCGGTGCTGGCGCCGTGGTCGAATTACAACGTATCTTCCATCAGCAAATCCACGCCCTGGGACCTGCTCCTGCAGGCGGCGGACGAACACGCGAATCTCGCGGAATTGTATTATAAGGACATGTATCAATTGACGGCGGTGAACAAAGCGCCTTCCGTATGGCGCGCGCTGGAGTATAACGATCCGGCGGGCGGAAACGCGGCGGTGCTGTGCTTCCGCGGCGAGAAGAACGATACGGAGACGATGACGTTTGCGCTGTACGGACTCGACGGTGCGGCGGAGTACGAGGTCAAAGACTGCGACGGCCGGATCGAACGTACAATGACCGGCGCGGAACTCATGAACGGCGGCCTCGAGGTGACGCTGGCGGAGCCGGGCAGTTCGGCGCTGGTATTTATCAAGAAACATTGACCGTGTTTTAAATGATATGAGCGACCTGGGAGGGGTACAATTATGAAGAAGTTTATTTGCGTGATATTGACCGCGGCGCTGCTGGCGGGGCTCGTGTTCGTGGGCCACGCGGAAGGGGAGTACGTGCTGCTGGGCGAGCTCGAGCCGACGGAGGCATTGACGATCGACGAAGGCAATAAACACTGGGTCGATGAGACCGGCATGACGCCCGGCGTCAACATCAACATAGGCGGCATCGAATATGAACACGGCATATCGTTCCATCCCCGCGGAGAGGGACCCGCATACCTGGTGTACAACATCGAAGGCCAGGGGTACAAGACGTTTTACGCGATCGTGGGCAAAGACCGTGCCTCCGGCCGCGACGTGGGCGAAAATACGATCAAGGGTACCGCGGTGGGTACGGAAGTCTGGGTGGACGGCGTACTGGCGGCGGAGAGCGGCGTGCTGCGCTACCCCGACACTTATACTTATACGGTCAATATCGAAGGCGCAAAGGAAGTGAAGATACTGGTGAACGACGGCGGCGACAGCATTTACTGCGATACTACATCCTGGGCGAACGCGATCTTTTCCAAAGACGCGGCGGAGGGGTTCAAAGTTCCCGCGGAACTGGAAGCCGGAATCGTGACGCCCGAACCCACCGAAGAGCCGACGCCGGCACCCACCAATCCGCCGGATATTGCCGACCGCAGCACCGTATACCTGAGCGACATCGCCTGGAAGGACGCCATGATCTATCCCGGCGCCAATAACGGTGTCCCCGCGCGCGATGAGAACGTAGCCGGGGAAGAGCTGTGGATCGGCGACGTTTACTATGAGAAAGGCGTCTGCCTGCACGCGAATCCGGGCGACAACACGTATATCGAAGTTGACCTCACCGGGCTGGGCTTTAAGCTGTTTGCAGCATATCTGGGCACGGCGATCAGTGAAAAATACGACGTGACCATGGCCAGCGTGCGGTTCATATTCTTCGTTGATGGCGTCGAAGTAAAGCGTACCGACGTGATCCACGCTGACAATGATCCCGAACTGGTAACTATCGACATAGAGGGCGCCAAACTGCTGCGCATCGAGATGGACAACGGCGGCGACGGCATCAGCGGCGACTGGGGCGCCATGGGCAGCGCAGCGTTCGGCCGGACAAAAGACGTGAACGAACTGTACGCCACGCCCACGCCGAAACCCACGGCGGAACCCACGGCCGCACCTACCGAAAAACCGGCGGAGCCTACCGCGGCGCCGGCGGCCACGGACGCGCCGAAACCTACAGATTCCGGAGACAAGTCCGACAACAAGAAAGCGGGCAAATTCCCGGTGGTGCCGGTGGTGATCGGCGGCGCGGTGCTGGCGGCGGCCGCGGCGGCGGTGGGTATCGTACTTGCGAAAAAGAAAAAGAAATAAAGTATATTGAGCAATAATCGGAGGTTCATCAACATGGCAGATACTATCAAAATTGACAGCGGCAACACGAAAATGATCGCCCATCAGGGCCTCTTCGGGCTGGAGCGGGGCAACTCGGTGCAGGCGTTTATTGCCGCCGGCAACCGCGCAAAATACTACGGCATCGAAACGGATGTACACCGCACGGCGGACGGCCGGTACGTGGTCATCCACGACAGCAACACCCTCGGCGTGTCCGGCGTGGACATGGACGTGGAGAGCTCCACGTTTGAGCAGCTCCGGAGCGTGCGGCTGCGGGACGTTGACCATCGGGGCCTTAAGGACATCGATATCCGCATCCCGACGCTGGAAGAGTACATCACGATCTGCAAATATTACGGCAAAAAGGCAGTGCTGGAACTGAAAACGCCGCTGGAGCCGCAGCATGTCAAAGAGATCATCGATATAATTGACAACATCGGACACCTGGCGGACACGATATTCATATCGTTCCACCGCTGCGACATGGAGGCGGTGCGCGAGTTTCTGCCGGAGCAGAAGGCGCAGTTTTTGACCACCGCCTGGAACGCAGACGTGCGGGAGTTCGTGCTGCGGACAAAGGTGGATGTGGACATCTGCTACCCGCCGCTGACAAAAGAAATGTTCGACGATATGAAGGCGCTGGGGCTGGAGGTCAATATCTGGACCGTTGACGACCCGGAACTGGCCCTCCGCTACGTGGAGTGGGGCGCCGACTATATCACGTCGAACATTCTGGAGTAATATTCTTCTTAAATCAGGAGTCTATCAATACGATCTCCAGCTGTGAGATCAATCTCTCCTGGGCCTCTTCGCTGAATGAATTGTAAAGTCTGCCGTAAAAGCATACTTCACATTCTTTTGTTTCATGCCCTTCCAGGCTGAAAACGGTTTGCGGACCGCCTGCGCTGTCACAGACAAACAGTTCCTTTTCGTAAAGGTATTTCTGGTAGGCTTTGGCTTTGATTTTGAACTGTGCGTCATGTGAAGTGTAGTTTTTGAGCGTGAGCCGGTAACGTATGATTACCGTTTCGCCGTCAACATCCGCAGCCAGAAAAGCACTTTGCGGTTCGATGCGCAATATCGGCTCAGACGGGATTATTCTGCTGCCGCCGGATTCCACTATGTGGATTTTTATCACTCGGTCAATGGAAACGCCGGCATCTTCTAATGGATGGCCGGGGCCGTCATAATCCGTCGGATCGTAATATCCGTAAACGTGTATCTCGGTATCTCCCGGCTTCAGTCCGGTTATGTTAAAATTGTAGTAACTGTTATTAGGCCTCCATTCATCGAGCTTTTCAAATTTAATGATCGACTCGTCGCCTACGGAATACCAGATCGTATTACATTCCTGAGGAATATAAGCCTTGACTGCCTGCGAGACCGGTACTTCGAGCGTGTCTCCGACATTAAGATAGATTTCTCTGTAGGTTAAAAAATAGTAGTATTTTGTTTCGCCCGGACTCATGTACAATTCCCACCGGTTCACATACTCATCATAGCCCGGCACTTCAGGATAGTCGTAGGGCTGCGTGGGTGCCGGCGTGGGCGTAGGTTTCTGCGTCGGCGTTGACGCAGGCGGCATCGTGGTGTCGGGTGGCGTCGGTGTTGCCGGCGGCGGAGCAGTGGGCGCCGGGGTGGGGGTGACGTTGACCGTCGCCGTGGCAGTTGGCGTCGGCGTCGGCGTGGCGGGCAATTCCGTCGCCGTTGCAGTTGGCGTTGCCGCTGCGGCGGTCGATTCCGTCGGTGCTGCGGTCAACGGCGGCTCGGTGACAACTGCTGTCGCTGTTGCCGCGGGATCACTGGTCTCCGAGATCACGGATACGCTGCCGTGCTCGGACGGCGCGGGTTTCTTGTTATTGAACGCGATCACGCATATCACCGCGGTCAATACTCCGGCCAGCGCCAGCCCTCCGGCAAGCAGCGCGCCGCGCAGATTCGATGTGCCGGTCTTCCCGCGAGCGCTGCCCGCGGCCCCGCCGGCGTTTTTATTTGCAAATTCCGGACATTTCGCCTGCAGGTCCTCCGGCAGGTCTTTGAAATATGAACGGATCTTTTTATCAGTCATCGTCGATACCCTCTTTGTGTAACAGCTCCGCCATGCCTTTTTTGATGCGGCTGAGTGCGGATTTGACGGTTCCGACAGGCATATCGTATTGCCGGGCAATCTCCCGGAGCTTCGCGTTGTAAAAGAAGCGGGCAATACAGATCTTCTGATCTCCCGGAGGCAATTTCCGGGTGTACCCGATCAGCAGCGCGCGTATCCGCTCTTCCTTCAATTTCTGCTCCACCGCCTCATCGGTGCGTTCCGGGCCGGCGAGTTCGGCGGCGTTGCCGTCATCTGCCGAGACCAGCGAAGCGCGGGGGATATCGGATTTCCGGTGCTTTGCGTCGTACCGGTCCAGCGCCGTATTGCGCGCGACCGTATTGAGGAACGCTTTCAGATTGTCCGGCCGGGCCGGCGGGATCGCGTTCCAGACTTTCAGGTACACGTCGTTCAGACATTCCGACGCGTCCTCCTCATCCCGGACAATGCCGCGTATGATGCCTCTGAGCTGATTGCCGAATTGAAGATCGATCGCTTCCAGCGCTTTTTCGTCGCGCGCGTTCAGCAATGCCACAATATCCTTGTCTGTCAAAACCTTTTCCCCTTGTTCATCGTTTGAAAACGCTCAGCTGACCGCCGCGGACGCTCCGCCGGATCGCTTCCAACAGCAAAGACGGTAATTATTCAAAAAGGTTCATATTTTTCTGCATTCAAGATAGTACCGCTTTTCCTCCGCGTGGCCCATAGAAAAAGTCTTGCGCGGCAGGGCGCCGTATTTAATGACGGTGGGGAACAGGTCGGACTTGGCCATCGGGGGCAACAGGAATGCCGTATTGCCCGGCTGCATTGCCAGCGCTTCGGCCTCGCTGTCGCCGTGGATGTAGTCAACGCCCGCCGCCGGATGCTCCGCGAGGAACCGGTCAATAAACTCCGTTATTGCCCCCGCCGCCAGCAGATGCCGCGACTTCGCTACGTACCACGTTTCGCGCTCATTGCCGTTAACAAAACTGAGCTTATGATATTCCGCCCGCGTCTTTTTGAACACGGGTCTGTCCCCCGTACAAATGACCAGATCTTCGCCGAACCAGGCTTTGGCGGCGGCCTTAACGAGCTCCGGTGCGGCGCCCATGAGCACGCGGTGGATGGGTTCGAATTCGATGCCGGGAGAGTGGATGTTGACGATCTCGGCCAGGGCGTAGCGGGCCAGCGGACTGCAGGTCTCTTCGTAGAGCGCTTTTGCGGTGGCCAGGGAGTGGTTGCCGTCGCCGACCGCCAGCTGCAGCACGGGCGTATCTTCGGACACGCCGTATTTCTGCCGGAACAGCGCCGGATCGGCGAGCTTCTGAATCGCCCGCAGCACCTTCGCCTGCGCGCGTTTGTCCCCGAGAGCGAAGCCGTCAATATGCCCGCCGCCCTCGGCCAGCTCGAAATCGTACACGGGTTTACGGCACGCGGGGAGTGTTGCCTCCAGCGGCTCGATCACCGTGCGGTCCGGGTCGTCGATCAATATCAATATATGCGGCATTTCCAGCGCGGCGCCGCGGCGGATGGCCACGCGGGGCGGAATGCGGGAGAGGACTGTTGCCTCCGTGGCCCGCACGAGCGAACCGGAGCCCGGCCGGAAGTCGTACTGTTCGAGGTCAATTGCCGCCACCAGCCCCGTACGCGTTTTGCCGGAGCGGAACGTGCGGCGGGTGAGGATCATCGAATGCGGCAATTCGCGGAACACGCCCTCGTCCAGATACTGCCGAATCGTGCGGTTTATGGCGTCAATGCGCGCTTCCGTGTCGCCGTCCTCCAGAAACGCTTCGGGCAGCATCAGCCACGCGGCCGACGGCACGCCGTCCGCTTTTGCGTACACACGTTGCCAGTACGCCCGGTCCTGCGTGAACTGATCGCAGGCCACCACCGCAAACTTCTCGAGGTCAATGCCCCTCGCCGGCAGCAATATATCCGCCGCCTCTACCGCCGCTGTTTTTTTCCACGCTTCCGAATTCATGGCCGGACCTCCAAATTTATACTAAAGTGATTGTAACACAAATAAGATATAAGGGCAAATGGCAAGGGGAAAAGGGCAAATGGCAAGGGGAAAAGGGCAAATGATACTACGGCGGGGGCCGAGCGTCAGCCACAAACCGCTCTTTTGATAATTGTGGCTGACAGTTTGCCATTTTCCTTTGCCATTGCTATAATTAATATGTGGAGGCGTTCTGCACAATGAAGATCCAATCCATGGGCTACAAAAGCGACCGGCGCAGGCATATCGAGCCGCATTCGCACGCATTTCCGGAACTCGTGTACTACCTGAGCGGCCGGGGCGAGGCGGTGATCGGCGGCGAGCAGGTGCCGTTCAGTGAAGGCGACATACTGGTTATCCCCGCGGGAGTGCAGCACGAGGACAATTCCGACACCGATTTCCACTCCTGCTTCTTCACGTTCAGTGACGACAACCTCAACAGCCGCGTATTCTTCCGGTTCAAGGACACGAAAGAACGGGATTTTCTGACTATACTCAAGCAGATGTACAGCGAGTACAATCTGCGGCGGCAGAATTATGAGAACATCGTTGACAGCCTGTACGGAGTGCTGTATCAGTATATGTTGACGCTGTCCGAAGAGCGCGGCGACAATCCGTACATAGCGGCGCTTATTGACGACATCATAAAAAACCAGAGCGACCCGGAGTACGACCTCGGAGCCGCCATTGCCCGCATACCCATGAGCGGCAGTTACGTTCGCGAATTGTTCCGCCGGAAGACCGGCAGCACGCCGCTGCAGTTCCTGACCAACCGCCGGATCGAGCTCGCCAAAGACATGCTGCGTGCCCGTAAAGCGTCCGGGCTCACGGTGGAGGCGATCGCCCGCAGCGCCGGGTTCAGCAGCAATTACTACTTTTCGCGCGTATTTAAAAAGTGCACCGGCTGGAGTCCGCGGGACTGGGAGGCGGGCAAATAGCGGCAGGCGGGCGCGGGGACAATTGGCTTTTGCACAAAACGCAACTCTTTTGGCACATATTGACATTTTATTTGACGGTGAAATGGCGATTGTGGTAAGATATAAACAATAAATTCCGAGATTTTGCCGGCGCGGGCGGACAATGCGCATAAATTGCACATAACATAACGCACCGGTATATATTCAGGGAGGGAACCGGAATGAAAAAGTCAATGGTTAAAGTGATCGCGGTATTGGCGGCATTAGTGCTGACGCTGTTGTCCGCGTGCGGGACCGGCAATAAGGAACCCGAACCCACGAAAGCGCCCGAAGCGAACGAGGCGACCGCAGTACCCGCTACGCAGGCGCCGGCCGTAACTGAGGCGCCCGTTGTCACCGACGCGCCGGCCATCACCGAAGC
Organism: Clostridia bacterium; assembly: GCA_017620915.1. Taxonomy (GTDB): domain Bacteria; phylum Bacillota; class Clostridia; order UBA1212; family UBA1255; genus UBA1255. The sequence goes on from JAFZSK010000035.1 coordinate 24,971, forward strand.
GCCCGCGCCCACGGACGTCCCGGCGACCGACGTGCCTGCGGATATGCCCGAAGTGCGCGATCCCGGCACGGAGTATTACTTTGATTATACCGAATACGGCGAAGATTACCTGGTGCCCGATCCCAACGAAGCCGCCGGGCTGGAAAATTACGAGCAGGGCGTGCTGCTGTTCCCGCAGGGCCACGACCCGTACGTGTGGATCATACTGGAAGAACCGCTGCCCGCGGCGGAGTACCGTTATGTGGCGGTGCGCGTGATGGCCAACAAAAACGATAAAAACGGGCAGCTCAGATTCGCGACCTCCACGGACGACCGCGGCTGGGCAATGCTGAGCTTCAAATATCAGACCCCGGGCAGCTGGGAGACGCTCGTATTTGACCTCGCACAGGCCGCGCTGATGAATGAAGATACAATGGACGGCGAGCTGACAAGGATACGTATTGACCCGTACGACGACGAGTTCGACACCGAAATGCTGGCCGACGAGTACACTCTGCTGGTAGAGTCCTTCGCGCTGTTCACCGATCCGGAAAAAGCGCAGGCGTACAACGGCCTGTACGAGTGGCCGGAAGATCCGGACAAGACGCCGCTCCCCGCGACTGCGACGCCTGACGGCGGCAGCACCCCGGCACCCACCCACAGACCCACCGAGCGGCCCGCCGGTGCGCCGGAGGTCAACGACATCGGCACGGAATACTATTGCGATTTCACCGAGTACGGCGACGATGAGATGGCAGCCGGCCCCAACAACGCAGTGCTCATCGAGCAGGAGAAGGAAGGTATGCTGCTTTCTCCGGAAGCCTGGGATCCGTATGTATGGGTCGTGCTGGATCCCAAGATCTCCGCGTCCGAGTTCCGGTACGTGGCGCTTAAAGTAAAGGCACAGGCGAACGACAAAGTCGGACAGATCCGCTTCGTGACGACCACCGACAGCCGCGGCTGGCCGATGATAGCGTTCCAGTATGCGGATCCGGGGGACTGGGAGGTCATCGTGCTTGACCTCGCCGAAGCCAACTTCTTAAATCCCGACACGCTGGACGGAGATCTGGTGCGCGTGCGCATTGACCCGTACGACGATGAGGCGGATCCGCAGACCGATACCATGGATGAGACCCATGTGCTGCTGGTGGAGTCGATCGCGTTCTTCAATGACAAAGCGAAGGCCGAGGCGTACACCGGGCTGTACAAATGGAGCAATTGACTGAATGCATATGTTTAAACGCGCGGCAATAAACCGAATACTGATACCGGTGTTGTGCGCGGCGGTGGCGGCGCTGTGCCTGCTGCTGGCTGCTCCGGCCCGGAACGGTCAGCGCGCGAACGCGGAAGAGGCCGCGGAAACGACTGCCGCGAACGCCAAACGGCCGGATCACTACATTTGTTTCGACGGCATGACCTCGTGGGACTTCGGCGTGAACACATCCGGGCACATCGTTCTGGAAGACGGTCTGCTCACGCTGATCGCGGGCAAGGAAGGCAGTTCCGGCAAGGTGCAGGGCAGTCCCTCTGTGGAGATCGATCTGATCGACACCGGCGCCAAAGTGCTCCGCTATCCGTACATTGCGATCCGGATCAAGACCGCGGTGCGCGACCGGGGCGGCAAATTGACGTGCTTTGCCGGGTTCGGGAAAAGCAGCGTTGATGCCACGTTCACGTACGCCGACACGGACGACTGGCAGACGGTGGTCGTGGGCATGAGCGCCGCGCTCCAGAAGGTCTCCGATAAGACCGACCGCACCGGTACCTGGCAGGATTCGGTCAAGATATTTCCGTTCGGCAGTTCGGCCGGGAAAGCCGGCGCGGGGGATTCCGCCACGATCGAATCCATAGCCTTTTTTAAGACCGCGGAAAGTGCGCAGGCATACACGGGCCTTAACGGAACCGGGACGGGAGACAACGACATGAGCACCAAATGGCTTTACGACCGCTTTATCAGCCCGGGCGCGGAGTACCGGATGATGAAGCTGCTTTACAATTTTGACGCGTCCTACAAGACGCTGGTGGACAAGCTGTACGACGGCTACGGTTACGGCGGCATCACCACCAACGTCACGTTCAACAGTAAATACCTGAAGAGCGATAGCGAGTTCCAGTTGCTGGACAAAGCGTTCCAATACTGTCTGGACAAAGGCATGACGCAACTGTGGCTGTACGATGAATACCAGTGGCCGTCGGGCTCCGCGTACGGCATGGTGACGGAGGGCAACCCCGAATACGAACCCTACGGGCTGGCAAAGATCGAGCAAAGCGGCTCCGGGAAGAGCGTGTATGAATTGCCCACGGAGTATGCCGCGATAAAGCACGCAGTGTTGACTCCGGCGGGGAGCAGCGCGAAAGCAGTGAAGTTTACGGACCGGACCGTTGACATCGACGAAGCCGGC